>JAOZPL010000010.1 GCA_029932795.1 Candidatus Zixiibacteriota bacterium
GGATTGTCGAACTGGCGGAAGAGATCTAGCAACCAAATCCGAACGCGCGGGCTACCGGACGGCGTGAAAGAGATCAGGGAGGTCTCAGCTACGGGAACACGACAGCAATCCCGGTAGCAGTCTTTTCGGTAACTACGCGCCGCCGCGTGCCGACCACATGCTTTCGCCAGGGTCCACGACCAACAACAGCGTGATGCTTCTCAAGATAGACATTCCTCTCGATGTCGTAGTCAACAAGCATGACACCATCGGCTCCAATGGCCCGGGCTTTTATCATCAAAAGGGTGTCAAGTTCCGGACGACGCGCCTTTCTGCCGAGTTTCGCCTCAATCACACCGATCACCCGGTGAGGACGTGTTATCCTGTCACGTCGGAAAACAACACTGGCGTTTTTCGGCTTTGCTTTGCAGATGTAAGTACTGTCCGTGCTAATAAACCTTACGTTTGAACTGCAGCCGACCAGAAAGATCGCCATGGTCACAATGATTGCTAACCGTTTCATGGATACTCTCCCTGAGAGGTGTGCGTTATACGACAATTATCGGCTTATTCAAGAAGTTCTAACATGTTCTCAGATCCACTTCTTCTTGCGGAAAAAGATGATCATTCCCAGCACCACCAGCAGAATAAGCCCCAGGGATATGAAGTAGCCATGTTCGAAGTGCAGCTCCGGCATGTTCTCGAAGTTCATCCCCCAGAGGCCCACCAGGAAGGTCGGCGGGATAAAAAGGGCCGTCAGGATGGTCAGAACTTTAATAATGTCGTTGGTTTTGGTCGAGACTGATGAATAATATATCTCCAGCGACGAATTGAGAATCTCCCGGTGCATATCGGCCATATCGTTGACTCTGGCCAGGTGGTCATGAATGTCAGAGAAATACCGTCGAAGGTTGTCCGAGATAAGCGGATAGTCCTGATGGGAGAGCTGATTGACGACTTCGATTTGTGGCATCGTGATTCTTTTTAACTGGACAATATCCCGTCGGAGGGTAAAGATCGATTTGAGGGTTTCCTCGTCCGGCTGACCGAGCACGTCTTCCTCAACCTGGTCAACCTCGTACTCGATAATGTCGAGCGTAGAGTTGTAGTTGTCCACCGCCGTGTCAACAATTGCGTGGAACAGGAAATCGGCACCACGGGTCATCAGACGTTCATCCCGCTCCGCCCGACTGTGGAGGTAATCAAAGATCCGGTGATCGTCGTACCGGACTGTGACCAGGGAGTTGCGACAGAGGAACAGGTCGAGTTCGCTGATTTTCAGTCCTTCTTGCCGGCCGACAAAGTCAACCAGATGAAACACCAGAAAGAGGTACCTTTCATAGTCGTCGATCTTGGTCCGGGATTTCTCCGAGATGACGTCCTCAATCGCCAGGGGATGGAATTTGAAGTCGTGGGTCAGGACGAATGACTCTTTGTCTGTCGGTTTGCTCATGTCAATCCAAAGCACCGACTGTTCAGCGGCAATCAACCTGTCAAAATCCGCAATGCCATCGATTATCCTGACACCTTCGTCGGGAAGATAGTAAAACGACCTGATCATACTTTCTCCTCCTCGACGTATGTACCATTTTCAGAAATTCGTTCAAGGATAATCTCATGTTCGTGTTCCCGGCGAATCTCTCGCAGAGAGAGTTTCTCAAAATGAACAAACCATAAGCTAAGAACAAACATGGGCAACAGGTCCAGAAGATGCAGGGCAAGTGCAAACAGCACAGCATCGGAACGCCCAATGGAAAAAGCAGCCAGCGACGTGCTCACGGCCACTTCGAAAGTGCCTGCGTTACCGGGAGTCACAGGGATCAACAGTACGATGGTATTGATAATCATGACCACCACAGCCGAGGCAAAGGGCAGCTGAAAACCAAACGACCCGAAAAGAAAATAGATGACCAGAATGTGACTTGTCCAGGACACCAGTGAATACAAGAGAGAGCCGATCAGATGCTGGGAAGAACGCAGCAGCTCAATTCCCTTGATGAAGGAGCGGATGAATTTTTTTGTAGTAATATATGTGCCCGGCCACCGTTCTCTAAAACGTTGCCGACCGACCTGCTCCAGTCGCTCTTGAAAGTGCAGTATCAGATACAGTGCAATAACCACAAGCAAGGTGGCACCCGACACGATATAGCTGACAAAACGATATTCAGCAGGGAATGGAAACACCAGCGAAGTGAAAAAGATGAACACTATGAGACTGATGGCATCGAAAACCACTTCCAGGATCATGGTGGAAAAGACGAACGTTTTGCGCAATCGGACTTTTCGCGCAAAGAGAATGAGACGGCCAACCTGTCCCGTAAGTGCCGGCATCGCAATATTAAGTACCTGCCCCGCCGCATACAGGGTCACAGCCCGCGAGCAAGGGACTGAAATCTGTTGGGAGATTATTAGTTTCCACCTGAGTCCTCTCAGGATGACAAAGACAAAAGAGACAACGACCGCTAAAAGAAGATACGTCAGACTGACACGTGACAGCAGCATCTCAATTTCTGATATCCTGATATCCTTGAGACAAAAGACCAGCAGGACAAGGCCGACAAGCCCACCCCAGAACTGCTTTTTTTTCCAGAAGGTCATCATGCGCTGCACCACAAGCCGTC
This sequence comes from Candidatus Zixiibacteriota bacterium, assembly GCA_029932795.1. GTDB lineage: Bacteria > Zixibacteria > MSB-5A5 > GN15 > FEB-12 > JAOZPL01. The sequence goes on from JAOZPL010000010.1 coordinate 2,601, forward strand.
ACACAAACGACGAAGATAGATTATTGCCCCAGGAGTGTCAATTAAATAAAGGGGATACGGGCGAGCTAACTCTTTATACGACAGCAATTAATTCCTTGCGAATCCAACCGCGACGCTTGTTTTGAAACAGAACGTTGAAGTAATCACCCGATTCGGAAAGGATCTCTACGACCAGACCGGGAGCCGCCTCCAGCTCGATGTCCGACTGCTCCGACGGTCCTGTCCGCACCGGACAATCTTCCGCCACCAACACTGCCCGGCTGGTAAGATAATCATGCCGGTACTTGAAGCTGGTGACGAACGAAAAGACAAGCAGCAGCACCAGGGTAGTGATAATACCGGCGCGCAGGGCACTGTTTCGCAAGCCCACCCCAAAGCGCAGGATAAGCAAACAGAACAGCAAGACGAAAGCCAGCGATGATATCCAGGCCAGTGTATTAAGGCGATACGGCTCGACAGCCGATTCGAGAAAGGACTTGATGGGATTGATCTGGACGCCAGCCATCTGCACTCTTGTGAAGCTCCTGGCGAACTCCAGATTGCTTACGATATCATTATCGGCAGGATCAAGTCGCCTGGCTCGCAGGTAGTAGAGGATGGCATGTCCCAGATCGCCGTTTTTGAAATAGGCATTGCCAAGGTTGAAATAGAGCGCCGGCGATTCCTCGCCTTGATCCAGAATCCGCAGATAGAGATCGATAGCCTTGCTATATTCCCTGGCTTCGTACAGTTCGTTCGCCGCGCGGAAGTCTTCTTCAGGCGTTGCCAGACAGGTTGCCGACAGGAACGAAACGATCAACAAGGCGATCATCAGACTCAATAACATTCTACACAAATTTCACCCCACCAATCCTGACCATGATTTCCTCAGCCATCTTCAGCGCCCGATCAATCTTCTCATCAGTGATCGTAGATGGAGCAAAGCGAGCGAAATCACACTCCTGAAGGAACCTGAGCATATCGGGAACGAGTTCTTCATCATCTGACCGTCCGGCTAATAACTCCGCCAGCCGCTCGCTAGTCAGACCATACGGGGAGATGTTCAGTTTGTCCGCGATATACGAAATCAAAGCCAGCGAAATCTCAGCATGAAACTCGCTCGCTTTATCCACCGAGGCTATTGATTTAGCCCTGGCCAGTCGCCGACGCGCTTCCCGCCAGGCAGCTCGTGATCGCGCATAGCCCACATCCGCCGCCAGCCGTTCCCGACGACGTCGGGCTACGACCATCCCGATCATAACCAGCACCGGCAGCGCGTTCACCACCAGATAAACCGGGCTGAAAATGATAAGTTGCCCAACCGGTCTGAGCTTACCTATCTTTTCTTTAATGTAGCGAATATCCGACGCGCGGGAACCAATAGTCATATCAGGCACAATGTAGGGAACCTCGGGCCCGGCAACGTAACCCTCAGGTTTGCGAACGTTCAGAGTGATGGTACGGGTGCGGACGGTTTGGTATTGTTGCTTGTACGGATCGAAGTAGGTGAAACTAACGGAAGGTATCATCAGGCGGCCCGGCTTCTTTGGAATGAACACCTCCTCGAATACCTTCGTGCCGCCGATCCTGTCTTTCAGCTTGGAGATGTTTTCACTGCTGGATGCCCGGTAGACACGGAAATCATCCAGTTCCGGAAGTGTCGGTTCCGCCACAGACTTGATATTCCCCACACCGCTGATCTTGAAAGTCACCGACACCGGTTGGTTAACTTCTATCTCGGTCTTATTAGCAGATGCGGAGATACTGAACTCGCCGATGGTGCCGGTGAAATCTTTCGGCCGACCGGCGGTTGGCAGCGGTTTCACGTCAATCTCAATTGGGCGGGAGCGCATGGTAATTTCCTGACCGCGCCCGAACAGCCCGAAAACGTCGAACGGATCACGCGAACGACGTGACCGTCCGGCAATCGTAGCGGTGATGGCGGACCGACCGATGGTGAGCTTTCCGGTCTGGGTCGGGAAAAGGGCATACTTACGTTCAATAACCTTGTAAGTACGTCCTTTGATCGTCTGGTAGTATGGCGCTTTGTTTCCCAGTACTTCTGTCCAGAAACCGGTCATGGTTGGTTCTTGAAGTTCGGGAGAACCATAATGCTGCACAGCAAAACAGATTCTGAGGGTAAGTGTGACCTGCTGATTGACGAACGGATGCTTGTTGTCAACCACTGCTTCCATGAAGTAGTCTCTTGTTTTCCCCTGCGAGTCGGTGGCTCTCTGATCGAGCTTCGGCGACGTCGCCCTCCCGGAACTGGCCACCGTTAGCTGCACAGCATTCCCCTCATATCTCTTGTTCTGGTGGACGACAGCAATGCGGCTGATCGGGAAGGTACCGGGCTTAAGCGGTAACAGCAAATAGCGGTAAGTCACGGAGGCACTGACTTTCCCATTGACAATACTGATATTACTGGAGCGCCCCTGAGAATAGACCTCAAACATGGACAGTGTCGGCATCTGCGGAGCCGGGAGATTCTGTGTCTCACCAATGATTTCCACCTGCAGTGTGGCCTGCTCGTCCATACCAATTGTATCGCGGTCAATCGAGACGACTACCTGAATGTCATCCTGTGCCGCCAGCTCCTGCGATAAAAGAGCCGGCAGGCCGAGAATCACGAGCAAGTATATCGATGCAAGTAGACGCATGGTGCCTCGTTACCAGTCCTTGCCGGTGTACTCCCCCGTCGCCCGATGCCGCCGAACCTGTTTTTGAATATCCTGTTCGTCATCCTTGAGGGCATTCAGAATTCGTTCAGCATCTTCCCTGGACATCTCTTCTTGTTCCTGAGCCTGTTGTTGCTGCTGTTGTTGCTGCTGATTCTGTTGCTTGTCCTGTTGCTGCTGCTGTTGTTGATCCTGTTGTTCGTCCTGTTTCCCCTGCTGCTCCTGATCCTTCTGTTGTTCCTGCTGCTGCTGCTGATCCTGAGGCTGCGGCTTCAATTGTTCCTTGAGCATTTTACGGGCCAGCTCCAAGTTGAATTTGGCATCCATGTCGTTGGGGTTGATGTTGAGCGAGTTCTCGTAACTTCCAATCGCCTTCTGGTAGTCACCTATCCGGAAGTAGGTATTGCCGAGGTTATAGTGCGCTGCCGCCTCGAGGTTGATGTCCGTGCTGTTGAGCGCGCGTGTGTACTTGTCAACAGCTCCCTCGTATTTCCCCTGCTGATACAGTGCACCGCCGATGTTATAGTCCAGCTTCGGTGATTCGGGGATCTCAGCCTCAGCAATATGGTACTTTTCCAGCGCGCTCTCGTAGTCACCACTCAAGAACGCTTCGTTTCCCTGTCTGACCACATCGACGTAATCCTCGGCAGCTGCGGAGGACACGCCCAGAGAGGCCAGCGACAGGATCACGAGACTAAGCAACTGGCGCATCACGCTGACTCCTTGTCGGTTTCTTCCTCTCCGGCAGAAAGAACTCACCGACTATCAGAAACATCGCAATCAACAACGGCCACTGGTAGCGGTCATCATACCTGGTGACCAACGTACCCTCGAGTTCCTTCTTTTCCAACTTTGAAATCTCCGTAAAGATCTTATCCAGTTCCATCTCCCCGGCGGTAGCATGATAGTATTTCCCGCCTGTCGCCAGAGAGATCGTCTGTAGAGTCGTTTCATCCAGCCTGGAGACGACTACCTCCCCCTTCTCGTCCTTCTTAAAACCGACCTGTTTGCCGTTGCGATCAAGAACTGGTATCGGTTCTCCGGCGGGGCTCCCGATACCGACGGTGTATATTTTAATGCCGTCCTTTCTGGCCTCCTTGGCGGCTTCTTCGGTGGTCCCAGTGTGATCCTCACCATCGGTCAGCAACAGCAGCACCTTGTGCTTTTTTTCTTTCTGGCTGAAGGAACGTCGAGCGACATCAATTGCGGATGACAGTGACGTTCCCTGGATCGATACCGACCTGATGTCCATTGCCTCCAGAAGCATCCGAGCGGCGGAATAATCCAGAGTAAGCGGGCATTGCACAAACGCTTCCCCGGCAAAGGCCACCAGCCCGATGCGATCTCCCGCCAGCCGGTCGATGATACTGCGGATCTCCTGTTTGGCTTTCTCCAGACGGTTCGGCTTCATATCCTGGGCCAACATGGAGTTGGAGACATCCAAAGCGACGATAACGTCAATCCCTTCCCTCTTGAGGAGCTCCAGATGCGTGCCGAACTGCAGGCGGGCCAGCGTCACAGACAGAAACACCAGCGCCAGCAGCAGGAGGACAGCTTTGGTTCGCTGTCTGGCAAATGAGATATACGGCGCCGTTTTCATAAGCAATGGGAGATCCCCAAACCGTGCCAGCAGTTTTTTCTTTCTGGCCACCGCCCAGAAGACGAAGATGGTCATCAAGAAAACACCTGTCAGAATCAGAAAACCTGTCGGCTCGGCAAAGCGCATACTACCCTCATAATCCCCGAAGGTTCACGGAAGCTTCCGGAAACAGGTGTTGGCCAGAATCATTTCCAGAACCAGAAGCAGCAACCCAGCATATACAAAGTAGTAAAACAACTCCTTGTACTGCATGTGAGCTGACACTTTTATCTCAGTCTTTTCCATCTCATCGATTCTGTCATAAATCTCTTCCAGCTCATCGCCGGAACGAGCCCGGAAGTATTTCCCGTCTGTTTCCGCAGCTATCTTTTTGAGTGTCTCCTCATCGATCCGGGTTGGCTGGTAGACATAGCGTTTACCGAAGATTGGATCCTGGTAAGGATACATGGCATTACCAGGTTTACCTGCACCGATAGTGTAAATCTTGATATCGAAGGCTTTTGCAAGATTGGCGGCTGTAAGCGGATCGATCTCACCGGCGTTATTATCACCATCCGTCAAAAGGATCATTATTTTTGACTTCGCTTTTGATTCACGAAGCCGATTGACACCGTTGGCTATAGCCATTCCGATAGCGGTGCCGTCTTCAATGATACCGAAATCAATCTGATCGACAAAGCGAAGCAGCACGCCGTAGTCAACTGTCAGCGGACACTGTGTGAACGAGTAGCGCGCGAAGACGATCAGTCCGATACGGTCGTTGACCCGCTTATTCACGAACTTCTTCAACTCTTCCTTGGCAACATAGAGACGGTTGTGCGGTTTGAAATCTTCCGCCTGCATCGAGGAGGACACATCCAGGCACATCATAATGTCCACACCCTCGGAGGTTACTTGTCTGATCTCGGTACCTGAGCGCGGACGGGCAAAGGCCACAACAAACAGCGCCACAGCCAGGACGCGCAGAATGACCAGAATGAAACGGTACCGCTGTCGACTGGATGCTGCTGCCCGACTGACAATCCGAATATCAGAATACCGAACTGTAGCCGCGTGGTGCCGCTTGCGGCGCAAGTAATAAAGAAGCATACCGGCCAAGACCACCGCCCCCAGCAGGAATATTACTTGTGGCGGCATGGTTATATCGACGACGTCAAAAAAGTTCAGACCAAGACCATAGAATTCTATATTATTCATGAGTCCTCCCTCTCAGCCACCGGAGGTGCAGCCGGGACAGCCACGTTCCCCAAAACCACCGCCTGCTGGTGCTGCTCATACTCCAAGCGCACTGATTCGATCATCTTATGGATGAACTCAAAATCCGCTTCGGGGCGCCCCTGCTCCGGAACAAACCTGGCAAATTTCACCAGATCGGCATGAGTGAGAAAGCTTGCCATCTGATCGAACAGACCGGGTGGCAGAGCGCGTTCACTGAACTGATCTAGGAATTCCTCGGTGGTCATTTCCAGAACATCCGCCTCGTACATCCGTCCCAGGTACCCTCGCGCGATCTCGGTCAACTCGAAGTAGTATCGCTTATGATTTCCAGTCACCGGAAGGTTCTGCTCCTTCAGTCTGGCCAGCTTCTCGAAAGCTATTTCCCAGGGAGGTCGGAGATCCACCAGTTCGGCGACCGATTTTCTCCTCCGCAGCAACAGCCAGAGAATTATCCCCCCGACCAACAGCAGAAACGCCAAGCCACCCCAGAGATAGTACGGGTTAATGGGGCGCTTGAACTCGTACTGCGCCTTGGATGGACGGATATCCAGAGAGTCACCAGCATCTGCAAGCAGCGATTTGACTTTGATCGGCACGGGTTCAGCCAGAAGTACCTTGTGGCTGCTATCCGGCAGGTTGAAAAGAACCGGCAATGGCGGGATGACATAGTCGCCGGTTGTAAAGGTTGTCAACATGAAGACTGTTTCACTGCGGATACGACCGTCGGGAAGTTTCTCGGTGATATCCGGCTGATAATCCTTAACGTCAAAAGCACCCAGGTTTGCGCCCAGCGGCGGCGGAACCAACTCATAGGTCGAATCATGAGTAATAGTCACCCTGTATGTAATCAGGTCACCGATATATATCTCGGCGAGATCAACGGAAGTCTCGATCTCTATTCCGGGCAGAGAGCTGACTGTGTCCGCTTCGTCCTGGGCGCAAACTGAGGCACCAAGGCCCGAAGCAACAACCAGAATCACGAGTGTTTTCCACAGATACATGACGATTCTCTCAGAATAGGTCCGGCCTCTCAATTCCTGTCTCACCAGTTCTGATCGAGAAACTCAACCCTCTCCGCCTTGGCCAGCCGATTGATGTACTCTGTATATGCAACGGCGGCCTTTTCCTGTTGATAATCCATAAACACGCGCGCCTTGACAGAATCATACGGTGCCTCATTGTAACGGCTGGACTTATTCGCCAGGTAGAAGTTGCGCACGTCCAACGTATCCAGCTTTATCTCCGGCATCACCTGGTCAACGATATACTTGTCCACGACCAGACTCCTGACAAACTGCTCCTTCTTCCGCATAATCTCCGGGTCGCTGGGGTAGTTTTCACGCACCGCCGCCCGGTACAATAGCTCAATACCGACATACTGGTGTGCGAAGTTGATTTTCGCCTCCTGTGTAAGGAACTGTTTCTGAGTTTCCGGCGGCAATGACTGAATCTGCCGCTCCACCTCTGAACGCCAGACCGGCTGCCCATCAATCCGGGCCACCGGCACATCATCAGGAGACCCTGGCTGCTCGTCGATATCGGTTGCTGTGGCCAGCTCACGCTTCGCGTCAACGAGGTGGCCTATTTTCTGAAGTGAGGCTACGAGGTTACGAGAGGCTTCCATCATGAAAGACCCTTCCGGATCATACACACGGGCCCGCATGTAGTAAGCCGCTGCGTTCTCATAGTCTTTCAGATCTTCGTAGTAGATACGGGCGATCAGGTAATTGATGTTGGCCTGTTGGGCCTGAGCCAGGCCGGGGAGTGCAAGTATCTCCTTGTATTCGTCTATGGCAGCCCGGAACAGCTTGTTGTCCCGGAGCTCTCCGGCAACCTGTTTGCGCAGATTCAATTCAACCTCGTTGACAGAACCTTTCGACCCGCAGGACGCCAGACATAAAATGGCCGCGACAGCAAGTATAGCCGGGCTGGCCCACGGTATTCTTATGTTCTGCGATCTATTGCGTGCTATCACAATCGCCTCCCCCTCATTCTAAAGAAGGTAATCAACGGAACGATATACGACTCGTCTGTGCGAATCCTTATGAAATCAATATCGCTGAACAGAAAGTCCCGCTTCAGATTTTGGTTATCATCTTCGGCGCGTGCCGCGAATTCCCGACGGAACTGCCTGGAGCCGGTGTCAACCATGATAATCTCACCCGTCTCTGCATCCTCCAGTTCAATCAGGCCGACATTCTCAAACGAGGATTCTCTTGGGTCAGTGATCTTGATGGCGATGGCATCATGTTTCCTGTTGGCAATCTGCAGGGGCCGGAGATAACCCTCCGACAGAAAATCGGACACCAGAAAGACGACTGACCTCCGTTTAATCACCCGGTTGAAATACTCGATAGCACCGGTGACATCCGTGCCCACGCCTCTGGGTCGAAAGTAGAGGATTTCCCGGATAATCCGTAAGACATGCCCTCGTCCCTTCTGGGGCGGCACGAACTTCTCAATCCGGTCGCTGAAAATGATCAGGCCTACCTTGTCGTTATTCTTGATGGCGGAAAACGCAAGCAGGGCACACAACTCGGCCGCGGTATCGCTTTTGAACCGATCACGCGTACCGAAATGCCCCGAGGATGAGGCATCTACCAGCAGTACCACAGACAGCTCCCGCTCTTCGCGGAACTTCTTGACATACGGGTATCCGGTTCGGGCGGTAACGTTCCAATCAATGAGCCGGATGTCGTCACCCGGTTGATACTGCCGTACCTCCTCGAATTCCATCCCCTGACCTTTGAAAGTCGAGTGGTATTCACCGGAGAAAAGGTCGTTGACCAGCCGCTTGGTGCGAATCTCGATCCGGCGTATCTTCTTGAATATCTCCTTTGGTATCATGACCGCGCTCTAAGGCACTTCAACGGCATCGAAGACCTTCTTAACTATATCGTCACTGGATACTTCTTCGGCTTCAGCCTCGTACGTGAGAAGAATACGGTGCCGAAGCACATCGGCGCCGATGGCTTTTATATCCTCCGGAGTAATATAGCCGCGTCCCTTTAGAAAGGCGTGCGCTTTGGCCGCAAGGTTCAGATATATGGTAGCGCGAGGAGAGGCACCATATGCAATCAGGTCTTTGAGGTCAGCGAGACCATACTTTTCCGGCTCGCGGGTAGCGAAGACGACATTTACAATATATTCCTTGACCTTTTCGTCAACATAGACCGACCGTACCACCTCACGCGCCCGGATAATATCCTCCGGCGAGATGACTTTCTCGATATGCACCATCTCCACGGCGGTATTTCGATCCATGATTATCCGTTCCTCGGCCGGATTCGGGTATGTTATCTTTAGCTTCAGCATGAAGCGGTCAATTTGGGCTTCCGGCAGCGGATAAGTACCTTCCTGCTCAATCGGATTCTGGGTTGCCAGTACCAGAAAGGGTTCATCAAGCTTGTAGGATGTCTCCCCGATCGTAACCTGCCGCTCCTGCATTGCTTCTAACAACGCCGACTGCACTTTAGCCGGGGCGCGGTTGATCTCATCGGCCAGGATGATGTTGGCAAAAATGGGCCCTTTCTTGACGGTGAACTCAGCCTTCTGTGGATTGTAGATCATAGTTCCGATCAGGTCGGCTGGAAGCAGATCCGGTGTGAACTGCAGGCGCTGAAACTTCAGCTGGATGGCGTCGGACAGCGTCTGCACCGAAAGCGTCTTGGCCAGTCCGGGGACGCCCTCGATCAGAATATGTCCGTTGGCAAGAATCCCGATCAACTGCCGGTCCACAAGGTAGCGCTGGCCGACAATGACCTCACCGATCTGCCCGGTCAACCGTTCGACAAACGATGACTCCCTCTCGACTGTGGCCTGAATCTGTTGAATATCAATATCCATCGGTCCTCCACTGATTATATCGGTCTACACCTTTTCAAAAAACTCTCGAACCTCTGCCTCCAGACGGATACTTTCCCCCGGAGCAACCGCCACCGGGCTGAATTTTTCCCGCTCCGCACGCTCCAGCCAGCTGACAATCTTCTCCTTCTGCGCCGGCGCTATGTCAGTCCCATCGAGCGCTTTGGCAATCTGTTCCGATGACAGGTTCGCCAGCTCAAGACCATATTGAGTCGATAGATACGTTACCAAATGCCTGAACAAACCGGTCTGGAATCTTTTCAAGTCATTACTAGTTTCTGTCTTGAGCAGGGCCAGATCATCAAGAAACTTATCCCTGGGTGATTTTACAACTTCCTGCGGTCTCCTTCTGCGAATCACCACCATGCCAATTACCGAGCCCACCAGAACCACCAGGATAATGCCAATAACCACGTAGACCGAAAATGTATGTCCCTCACCTGAGGATACCACCGGTTTCGGTTCGGCGATGGTGACCATCATAGCTTCGGTGACAAGTTGACCGGGCAGGCTATCCGGCCAGGTAACGTAAGCTATCTCAATTGGATGAATTATCCCCTGTCCGGATGATGTCGGTACCAGCGTATACCTGAACTTCTTTGTGGTTACTTCCTTTTCGCCACTTCCGGTGGAACTTACCGATGTCGAGAACTTCCGGACCTTCAATCCATCGAAATCCGGGCTGAGCGGTCTGTCAAACAGGTAGGCTGACTGCGACCCCGGCCATGTGAGTTCAATTTCAAGATGGACGATCCCCTCAAATTCGACCTCGGCTTTATCAATTGACTGAGATACGGAAATCCCACCCGCTTGCGCCGGAATCGCCGTCAGAAGGAGCACGCTCAAAGACAGGAGTCTCTTTATCATTCTGTCATTCCAACCTCTATTTGGTGGTATGCTCCAATCGTGGCCCAATCAAATAACGTCACGCTAACCTCTTGTCAAGTTCTTAGTTAGCAGAAGCTCCAATGGTCATCATGGGAAGTTATACCAGTCTATCGCTGTTTGGTTTCATACAAGTCTAGGCAGCTAGAAAAGCGATTAACCCGAGAGCCATGCCTGCCTTCAGAGCCAAAGAGCCGATCGACAGCATCCGGGGACTCGGATTTCCCCACAGGAATATCAGGAACGCCAACAGCGGCAGGCTAACGATATATAGAGTAATCACCTCGTACAATCGTCCATACCAGCCAGTCAGAACGGGGACGATTGTCAGGATGATCAAAACCACAAACAGGCCTATCGAGATCATCAATGATCGCGATGCGCCCAGGCGAACCGGCAGACTTCTGTAATTGGCACGGCGGTCTCCCTCGATGTCCTGAACATCCTTCACGATCTCCCGCACCAAATGAAAAAAGAAGGCGAACACGGCCGGGATAAGCGGTCCGGGTAAAGTCACTGCTAAAACAGAATCCACCGCCCAGCCACCGGTCATAAACGTAAGCGCGGCCAGAAGAGACACCGTGACATTGCCCAGAAGGGCCATTTTCTTGAGTCTCAGGTTATACAGAAGCAGGAGGGCTATCGCAGTGGCCACGACAACTGTCACTTCCCAGTTCACCGCCAACGCCAGTATCAGAGCCAGAAGATTGAGTGCAATTGCAAGCCTCAGTGCAAATCCGATAGTCAGCCCCTGTCTGACCAGAACACGAGTGGGGTGGTTGGTCCGGTCGATTTCGACATCAACGACGTCATTGATGACATTCCCTGCCGCACAGACACAAAACGCTGCCAGCGACGCGACAAAGGGACCGTAGTAAACAGGAATCAACCACGTCAGATGAGCGCCTATCCAGACGCCCACCATAGCCAGCAGGCAGTTTATGACCCGGATAAGTCTCAGAACATCAAGGATTGGTCGCACACAGCAGAATATGGGCTATCCGACATCGGGTCAACGTTTTTGCTGAGGGCTGACTTTCAGACTCTGTCATTGCCGCCAAGCGAGCACCAAGCCCAGCGCCGAACGGCGGAACGCAGCCTACCGGCTGAATCGTAGCGAAGCAGCACCAGTCACTCTCGATTAATCTTTTCATCTCGGTTGGTTGTCATAAATAAAAACCGGTGGATACCGGAGGATTCCAAATGAGCCATGTTAGTTCTTCCGTGAAAGCGTTAACGGGTCTGATGTCCCTTACTCTTGCCATGTCGATCCTGATGACGGGCTGCAAAACTCAGGAAGTCCAGTGCAATTGGTCTGCAACGCCAATACGAATCGACGGCAAGATAGCTGATTGGGCGGACATGCCGGCCGCCTATTTTGAGGAAGAAGGAGCGGCATTTGGGATCTGTAACGATTCTAACCACTTTTATATCAACCTTCGTACCAAGGATGCTACACAAGCCAGGATGGTTAGAATAACCGGTCTAACCATTTATCTGGATGCTGAAGGGAAAAGAGGCAAAGACTTTTTCATTCGCTTCCGGGGCGGCCCAGTGCTAGAGATGCCCCTCAGGCAGGGTCGCGGCCGTGACGGCTTCCCTGAGGACAAGCGTCCGGGTATGAGAGAACGCTTTCCCGAAATGGCCACTGATACGTCAAGCCGATTCACCTGCTATCAGAAGGGTGTTATCGTGGAAAAACCTATCCATCCTGACGGCTCCGAGGGCCCGTCGGCGGCCTGCGATACTTCAATGGGATTCTACACCTATGAGTTTAGCATCCCCCTTCAAGGGAGTGTAGTTAGATATTACGGCCTTGGGGCTCAGCCGGGCCAGGTCATTACGATTGGAGCGGAATGGGGCGGTCTTGAGAATCTCCGCGACAGAAACCGTATGCAAGGTGGCCCTCGCGGCGGCCCCCCAGCGATGGAGCCGGGCAGTGGTCGCGGCGGTATGGGCGGTGGTCGCAGTGGCTCACGCCCGTCTGGCATGCAACGGCCAGAAAAACAGGAGGTGTGGGTGAAAATCCAACTGGCCGTACCACCGACGGAACTGAGCGAATAGGGCAAACCGCATTACTCGGCTCAGCCCATCCGAAATCGTGCATCCCGTGCATGGCAAACATCGGCGTCTGCTATTCAGATGCAGCATGCGGCAGACGAGGACGTCCTCCGTAAACAATAACCTTAACGCAACACACTGCGAGGTATCGGATTTCTTGTACGCCTGTAGCAGACGTCGGAACGCGACCTAACGGACTGATGACAACTACGCTACCGTCACCTCCTTACACAGATACACATCCTGAATCGCGGTGAAGAGTTCTACACCCTCTTTCATAGGCTTCTGGAAAGTTTTCCTGCCACTAATGAGGCCCATGCCGCCAGCTCGCTTGTTGATAACGGCGGTTCTCACAGCCTGGGCAAGATCATTCTTACCGGAGGCGCCACCGGAATTGATGAGACCGGCCCGGCCCATGTGATTGCTCACGACCTGATACCTTGTAAGATCAATGGGGTGGTCTGTGGTCAGTTCCGTGTAAACTCGTTCATGAGTCTTCGCGAATTTCAGCGCCTTGAAGCCACCGGTGTTCTCCGGCTGCTTCTGCTTGATGATATCAGCCTCGATTGTGGCGCCGATGTAGTTTGCCTGGCCGGTCAGGTCTGAAGAAACGTGATAATCCGCCTGCTCGGTCTTGAAGGCCGGGTTTCGCAAATAGGCCCAGAGTACCGTGACCATGCCTTTGGCGTGAGCGTACTCGAACATTTCGGATACTTCCTGAATCTGCCGGTTGCTTTCTTTTGAGCCAAAATAGATGGTGGCGCCGACCGCAACCGCCCCCATCTCGTAAGCCTGATCCACGGTGCCAAACAGAATCTGATCATACTTGTTCGGGTAAGTAAGCAATTCGTTGTGATTCAACTTGACGATGAACGGTATCACGTGGGCATATTTCCGGGCGACAGAACCAAGAATCCCAAGCGTTGACGCGACAGCGTTGCAACCTCCCTCGATAGCCAGCTTGATTATGTTCTCCGGATCAAAATAGATCGGGTTGGGAGCAAAGCTCGCTCCCGCGGTGTGCTCGATACCCTGATCCACCGGCAGAATGGACAGGTATCCCGTACCTGCCAGTCTTCCATGATTGCACATCATGCGCAGGTTCCTCAGAACAGCTACCGGACGATCTGAGTCAATCAGCACTCTCTCAATGTAGTCCGGGCCGGGAAGATGCAACTGCTCTTTTGGGATCGTTGTCGACTTGTGTTTAAGCAGACTGTCAGACTCGTCACCCAGCAACTTGATGATGTTGTTTAACATGATTGGTACCTCCTTAATTTCATCTCTTTTTAGCATGCTAGTTTGCAGCCCGCAAGCAAAGTCTCTATTAACCGCACACCTTTGCATGCGAACA
>JAOZPL010000204.1 GCA_029932795.1 Candidatus Zixiibacteriota bacterium
GCTCGATTGACTACAAGGTCAATGTTAAATCTAATACTACATGGTCAGGAGCATTTGGGAATCGTACAGTTGATGGGAATGGAGATCAAACGGTCGATCTCCCGGACGCTCCCCCACAATGCGTGGTAGTCCAGAAACAAACCAGAACCGGCTATCTGCAGATCAAGATTATCGAAGAGGGTGGTTGGTTCCTGAATCCCACGAACGAATATAGCGCTGTCAGTACGACCGCCGAATATGGCCTTGTCTCAGATTGTACTAAGAAATAACTATCCCCGGTCCCAAATAAGCCCCACCACGCTCCGATCTATCAAGGGGTATATCCCCAACCCTACCATCCGCTCCAGATCGTTCAGCAGGCGTTAGCTGTGCAAGCCGTGGGCTGATTTCTCGGTGGAGACATTAATTCATCTAACCCCCTGCATGGCTTGCACACACCGGGGGCATCAGGCAAGGACAGAGATGAGCCGTTGCGGCTCCGGGAGTCTACTCAAAATGAAGAGGCCAGCCAAATACCGACTTGCCAGCCGTCCTGATATATTTCGCTGTCAGCATCGAGAGCAAATTTGTACTTCATACCAGCCCATATCCCTACATCAGCAGGCATCCAGCCAATAGTAATAGTGGAAGATATGGATACACGGGTCCGGCAGCGGACCCTTTTTTTTTGGCCAACCGCGAAAAGTGTGACACTTCTACCGGATTATACCGATTTTGTTATTGACAACTGAACAGATGAGCAGTAATATCAAAATAGAGAGAACGACCCGGAGAGGATGTCAGTGAAAAAGAAACTTACCAGCAGGCAGCGGTCTATTCTGAATTACATCGAGAGCAGGATTATGCGGCAGGGCCATGCGCCGACAATTCGGGAGATCGGCAAAAAGTTTGGCATAACATCAACCAATGGTGTAAGGACACATCTGATGGCTCTGATCAAAAAGGGATATATCAAGAAGCAGGAATACATCTCGCGGGGGCTTGAGTTGACGCGTGACCTGGCAACGGAATTCGGTCGTGTTCCGCTGGTGGGATCGGTTCCGGCGGGGCTGCCGATCGACGCCGTCGAAAACATCGAGTCGGAAATAGCGGTGGACTTTTCGTTCATGCCCAAGGGGAACTCCTTTTGCCTGAGAGTTACAGGTGATTCCATGAGGGACGCCGGAATACTGGATGGCGATGTCGTAGTGGTGAGGAAGCAGGCGGTCGCCCAGAAGGGGGAAGTGGTGGTGGCAATTCTTAACGGTGAGGCGACAGTCAAGCGCTATTTCCCGGAGGGCCGGAGGGTCAGACTCCAGCCGGAAAACGACGCCTTTGAGCCGATTATTGTCAGTAAACGCTCCGGCGATTTCCGGATCGAGGGCAAAGTAGTCGGGTTACTGCGCCGGATCGGTTAGCACCTCGAACCAGGGGGAGGGGCTCTTGTTCTGTAACGTATCACCGGCGTAATACTAGAATCGTTTTCAGTTGACAACAGAGCTGTTTTAGATAGATTATCTCGCTGCCGATAGCAGATGTATTCACACAAGCCACCGTAGCTCAGATGGTAGAGCAACTGATTCGTAATCAGTAGGTCTCCGGTTCGATCCCGGACGGTGGCTGTTTGTTATGGCTGGAAGCACCGGTGTTCAGCGGCGTTATATCATGAATCTGATTACAGAGACCCGGCCCCACGATTATAACAAACCCGGCCATGAATGACCGGGTTTAGCTACTACCACCTTGTCCTGAAATGTGGTACCGTGCTAACCTGCCTAAGCAGGTCGTTTTTATGGGTGGCTATATACCACCGACAAGCTCAGCTATGCGATCTCAGATTTATGAGGACCCGAAGGACCCCAACCTATACATTATATAATAGTATACGAGCTTACAAAGTCAAGGGAAAAATCACTATCTGGCGTCGATAAGGGCACACATCTCGTCGGACATCCTATCGCACGATGCACGACACCATCAGTCGGAACTGGCAAACCAGTCGCCAGCCAGTCGCTGGGATGCTTCGACAATCTCTCGGTCTTTTTCATCGAGAGCACCGCGCTCAATAAGTCCGTGGAGGGCTCGGTGCAGCAGCAGCATTCTGTCCCCCACCGGAATCACGGCCGGGTAGTATTCGTTGTTAAAAAATATCCGGAACCGTTTCCGCAACCGCTCATCTTCCAGCATTCTGCCAATTGCCTTCTCCAGGTCGGTGCCGGTGAGTTGTAACAGTTCTATCTTGGGGGATATCATCAGCTTCGAAGTATGTTCCAGCTTTTGATTGCACCGGAACGTCATCTGCCAGCACTGAACCATACCCAGCGAGTTGACAGCCAACACGTTGACATCAAGGTGCCCGTTTGACGGGTCAACCCTGACGCCCTTCATGAATGGCAGGAGATAGTTATCGGTGATGGCTCCGAACGCACTGATGCCGCCTGCAAACGGATCATCGATAATATCCTCAATAGTGAAAAACGGTTTGCGTTCAAAACGCGCGTCCTGAATAATTATGAACTCTTCTTCGGTGAAGTGAAACCGTTCCTTCCACTGTTCCTCCGGGCTGAGGTCCTTGCGAGTAAGCGACGAGTGACTGGTCAGCATGCCAATGGCCTGGCCGCCGCGCCAGACCAGGGGCATCACGGCGACAGCCCATTCAGCGGAGCCTCCGATTTCACCGATCATCGAGTTCAACCCGCGTTCATCCGGAAAACTGAGCCCGGGCATACCGAGAACCACCGCCGGCATCAAGTCTCCATCCTTGTCGAATGGTGTTGATACTCCCGCTTCATTAAGTGTGTCCATAGCAGGAAGGTGGCGCGGCCTGTCCAGGAAGAAGGCGCTCAGTTTGTCGATCCCTGAGTGGCCATAAGCGCGGGCAATGATTTCAGCGGCCTCCAGCAAGTTTGTCTCACGTGGGTTGAATTCGTCGAAATGGTTACCGGCCATCCAGCGCTGGACATAGATGTCAGGCAAGTGCCGTTTCACATTGGCCTCGGTTACAAACAGTGCTGTAAGACTGGAGTGCAGTCCCTTTACCGACTTGCCGGTGCCGTCGATGACGTCGTTGCCCATGGACATCTGTGTTACGCAGTTCGGTAGATTCAATCCGTACTGGGCGCGATGTTTGTCTTTGCCGAACACGGCACCAACAGCGATAGTCGGGTTGCCGCCGGCTTCCTTGCCCGGCTTGATGCGAGTGCCTTCGGTGATAGCGGACTCGATCAGCACTTCCTCGCCGGGGGGCAGGGTCTCAGTCGTTGTTTGCAGTACTTCGGCCATAACCTGAGCCGCGGTTCGGTCGTTGGCCCTTTTAAGGTCGTTGGTCAGCTTTTTTGTAACCTGATCTTTGGGGAATGTGTTGAGACTGCCCCGCCCATGCAAACCAATCGCTACGGCTGAAAGAGCCGCCGACAGGATCACCGACTGGCGTACCTGGCGATTGCGCAGAGCATTCAGGTTTGACTCATGGCGCATACGACCAGACAGGGTAATGATATTGCATGATTCTAGCGTGAGATCATAGTTGGCCAGAACCGACTTGTGTCGATGGTTAAACTCCCATACCTGGTCCTGATCGAACGCCTCCTCCTCGTACGTACCATTATAGGTAAGGCGCTTATCTGCTATATTGAAGCGTAGATTCTTATTCATAGTGCCCATCCCGTCTGGACCTGTCGATTGGTCTCATTAGCTGGCTTATTCTTTCAAGAGCTACATTTTATAACTTATTCTCGAGAATTCAAGTACTAAATGCACCGCTACCGTATACCTTCCGGTGCCGTAAGGACAGCCGTGATACTGGGATAAGAGTTGTGGAGGTCAGAGGGCTGAGGCCCCTAATACAGACGCTCGACCAGGTCAGTCACCTTTTCGTAGGATGGCTCGTATTTCTGGCGGATGCGCCCAAAGCAGAGACCGAGCTGTTCGTACAGGGCGATCCCCGCAAGATCAACATTGCGTTGGGCAATGGCATCCTTGATATCCATGTACTTGATTGTGTTTTTCGAAAAGCCTGTCACGGTGACGCCGGATAAACCATTCAGGAGCAACATCACAGCATTGGCTCCAGCCTCCAGGCCGAAACTGGCGTCGTAGGCGGAGGTTGTGCCGGCTCTGACGAGGTGGCTGGGAGTGATTGTCCGTATCTCCGGTATTGAGTACAGGTCTTTCACAAACATACCCTGCTCGATCATGAACTGGCGAATCTCCTCGTCTGCCTCCAGTTTTTTCCTGAGTTCCCTGGCGACGTACTTGGCGGCTCCGGCCAGCTTCTTGTGTCCAAAAGTGTCTACTCCCGCGGACTCATCGTATATCTGCTGGCCGGAGGAATCCTTAAGGCCCTCAGCCACCACGATAGTATAAGTACCGGCTTTGATATCACTCTCGATAATACGCCTGGTGTATACCTTTTTCATGTGCCGGTACAGCTCGTTGAAATCGACACAGATTTCAGGGATGAGGATAGCGTCGGCTTCACCGGCAATGCCACCCCGAAAGGCTGTT
>JAOZPL010000205.1 GCA_029932795.1 Candidatus Zixiibacteriota bacterium
ACATGGATCGTGATCGCCGCTGGGATCGCACCGACAAGGCCTACCGGGCGATTGTCTACTGACAGGGAGAGAAAAACAGAGATCCGGTAGAAGCGATAAAGAGATCGTACGCAAATCAAGTGACCGACGAGTTTATTCGTCCTGTTGTGATTGATCATGGAAATCCGACGGTGGGTCGATTGAAAGACGGTGACACGGCGATCATGTTCAATTTTCGTGCTGATCGTGCGCGGCAGCTTTCGTATTTCCTGTGTGGCCACGAGATAAAGGGATACCTGCATCAAGACAATCCGGATATTGAGTTGGTCACAATGACGAACTTCGATAAGAAGATGCTCGAGGCAAAAGTCGCCTTTCAGCCTGTCACGTTGAACAATATTCTGGGGGAGGTGCTTTCGAGGCATGGCCTGAAGCAGTTACGGACTGCCGAGACAGAGAAATATGCCCACGTGACGTTCTTCTTCAACGGTGGTGTTGAGGAGCCGTTTGACGGGGAAGATCGTGACATGATTGCTTCTCCGAAAGTCGCTACCTACGACCTGCAGCCGGAGATGTCGTCGGTTGAGGTGACCGAAAATGCAGCGGGAAGAATCAGTTCCGGGAAATATGATTTCGTCCTGCTGAATTATGCCAACTGTGATATGGTCGGTCACACGGGCGTGTTTAAGGCAGCCAAAAAGGCCGTTGAAGCTGTTGATACCGGCCTGGGGAGGCTTCTGGAAGCCGTGGAAAAACAAGAAGGGGTGTCGATTATTACAGCCGATCATGGTAATGCAGAAATGATGGTAGATCCGAAGACCGGAGGGCCGTGGACGGCTCATACGACCAATCTGGTGCCATGCCTGTTGTATGATCCCACAAAGAGACTGGAAAAGCAACTGGGCATGAACAGGATCAAACTACGAGAAAAGGGCATTCTCGCCGATATTGCCCCGACAATTCTGGACATTCTTGGCTTTGTCGTTCCAGCCGAGATGACCGGCAAGTCGTTAATTATTAGAGGCTGACCACCTGCTGAGTATTATCCGCAATATAGGCAGATTCTTTCTGCCGCCGGAGGTGGAAACCCGCAAGCGGCGGTTGGAACTTACCGTTTGGGCGTTCCTGCTGTCGATCTCGTTTTATCCGGAGTATTTCGGCTTTCTGGCCTGGTTTTCTTTGGTGCGGCCGTTCATGATCCTCGCCCGGCTCAGGGGGCGCCAGGCATTCAACGCTGCGTATTTTTTCGCCTTCTGTTTCAATCTTTTTTCCCTGTACTGGATTGCTCTGGTCACACCGCCGGGTACACTGGCGGCGATTGTCATAGTGTCCTTCTATTATGCCACGATTCTTACGGTTTTCAACCGCCTGTATCGTATCAGGACGTTTTTTGGCGTGGTTGCCCTGCCGTTTCTATGGGTCGGAATGGAGTATTTCCGGACCCTGTCGCAGTTTGCCTTTCCATGGTCGGATTTGGGATATTCGCAGGCATACTATCTGTACATTCTGCAGATCGTTTCGGTCATCTCCGTTCACGGGCTGTCATTTCTTATTGTGGTCGTCAATGTGCTTCTCTGGCAGGTGTTAAGGAGGGAGGTTTCTCCGGAACGTCGGTTGACAGCCTTTCTTTCTTCGGCGGCTATCGTACTGCTGTTGATTGCTTACGGCTGGATTGTTATACCCCGGATACCGCTGCAAGGGAAGTTCGATATCGCTGTGTTGCAGGGTTCGGTGCCTCTCAGGGAGAAATGGAGCCCGGGGAACGAGGATCACAGTTTCCGACTTTACGATTCCCTGGCACCATCGGCAGAGGACAGCTCGGTACACCTGTACATCTGGCCGGAGACAGCCGCGCCGTGCTATCTGTCTCATGATACGCGTGCTCGCTGGGTGGTCGGACAGACAGCAAAAGAAACCGGCAGCTATCATCTGGTTGGCGCGCTTGGTGCTCGTGCCAATGACGGGGGGTACCGGCATTACAATTCCTGCTACCAGGTAAACCCGTCCGGCCATATTGATACACGATATGACAAGGTCAAGCTGGTTCCGTTTTCGGAGCACGTTCCGTATCAGGA
This sequence comes from Candidatus Zixiibacteriota bacterium, assembly GCA_029932795.1. Classification (GTDB taxonomy): domain Bacteria; phylum Zixibacteria; class MSB-5A5; order GN15; family FEB-12; genus JAOZPL01. The sequence goes on from JAOZPL010000205.1 coordinate 2,055, forward strand.
TTACCTGCCATTTCTTAGCAAGGATTTCCTAACCAGGTACTTGACCTTTATTGATACCTACGATGTGCAATGGTGGTCGGACTTCTATCCCGGTGATTCGCTTTTACTGTTTGAACTGCCCGGTGCCCGGTATGCCGTGCTGATCTGCTTTGAATCGACTTTTCCCATGTATGCGCGGGAGGCGATTCTGAAGGGCGCTGATTTTGTCGTCGGCATTACAAACGACACCTGGTTCGGTCATTCCGTCGGGGTTCACATGCATGCCCGCATCTTCCTCACCCGGGCAGTGGAGAACCGTTGCTGGATGGCCCGGGCCGCCAACAGCGGGATTAGTTACATTGTTGACGGTTACGGTCGGATCAGGCAGCAACTGTCCCTCGATGAGGTGGCTGCTTTGAAGGGAGGAATTAACCTGCTTAGCGGCTTTTCGGTTTTTACCCGCGTTGGTGACGTCACCGGACTTGTCTCTTTCTTGATAACGGTTGGCCTTCTCGCTATATTACTGCTGGTATGGTTATTCAAAAAACTCTTCCGCGACACGTCATCCTGAACCTGGTTGTTGGCGTATTTGCCTGCCTGTCGGTTGGCCATGCCACTGATTGGGAAACTATCACTTCATTCAAAGAAGTCAGACGGCTGCGCCTGATCAACGATACGTTGTTTGTCGCTACCGAAGGGGGGATACTGGCGGTTTCTGATCCTGATCAACCGGGTTTGTGGTTCACAAACCTCGACGGGTTAGGGACGGTTGATATTACCGACATTATAGAAGATGCTGACGGCCAGAAATGGGTGACCGGCTGCGGGCGGTGGGTGAAGTTCGATGGACACCGGAACCGGACATTTCCCACAGACCCCCCCGGTCTCAACCTCCGGTGTCTTGTTGACGATGGCGACTATCTCTGGAGCGGGAGCGACAGCGGTTTGGTGCTCTTTTCCAAAGTTGGTGTGGACGGTGGCGGATATCGCGACCGATATGGAATAACACTGGTCAATCCATTCCCGCCTGTTAATGACGTGTGCCTGGATAACCACCTCATTTGGCTGGCAACCAACAACGGTCTTGCGGTGGCAGACCGGAGTGTGCCGGATGATCTGAAAGCATCTTCTAACTGGACAGTTTTCGATATATTAAGTAATCCGGAGCTCGGGGAGAATGAAGTCCGTCGGGTGAAGATGTTCGAGGATTCACTGTATATTATCACCAGCACCGGTCTCTTTCGGTTGGATCCCGGAGTGTCTGATACCAGTTTCACCGAGATTCACGTTGACAGCAATTTAGTGTTTTTTGACATGCGTATCGACAATGATTCTCTGTTCATCTACCATAACGGGGGGCTATCAGTTGTCAGCGGAGGTGTGAGCACACGATTGGGATGGCCGCCGGGGTTACCCGATGCGCCGATTACCGGTTTTAACACCGGCGAATACCGCTGGGCCGCGACCTACCGGGGACGGGGTCTGTTTGAGAACCGGTCGGGTACTTACGAAGAGTATGTTTACACCGGTACACCGGGCAACGATGTATCCGATGTGGTCATAAGGGCGGATGGTCTCCTGATCGGCGGTTTCACCCGTAAGTGCTCGGCGGCGCTTGTGGATGGTCTGTGGGTCAGCTATATGTATGAACCGGCTTTTTCCACGACGGAGTTGTTCTCCGACAGCTACGGTCACGTCTGGATCGGCACCGAGGGGGGTGGGCTGTGGCGGGTGGATGACACTTCGCTTGTTAATTTCAATGATACGAACTCAACTGTTGTGGGTAATGTCGTTGACCACGACTTCGCATGGGTTTCAGGTCTGATCGGCGAGGGCTCGTACCTGTTTACGTCGCTTTTTCAAGCTTACACCGGCTATCCGGTTGCGGTGGCCCGTCTGAATGATGATGGTTATCCGGTGGCGTGGGATTCGTTGGGTGTGGATGACGGTATCACTGATATCGGGATTGTCACGCTGGATTTTCATGACGGGGTGCTTGCAATCGGCTCGGTGAACAGCGGTGTTTTCTACTGTCGGGTTGGCCCTGATCCGTTCGATAAAACTGATGATTTCTGCGTCAATTTCCAGGAGAACAACTCCTTGATTCTGTCAAATACGGTTCGGGCGGTGAAGTTTTCTCCTGATGGTGAGCTGTGGGTCGGGACGAATTTCGGCGTTTGCCGCCTCGATGAGAGTCTCGGCATGGTTGGCGAGATTGGCCGGTTTGTGGATGTCAATCTGCCGGCCGGGTTCGGACCGGACATCACCGCTCTTGAGTTTGATAGTCGCGGTAACGTGTGGATCGGTGCAAGGAACGGCCTGGCGCGTCTTGATGCCGCTCTGGGGACATTCGAAGTTTTCACGACCCTCAACAGTGGACTTGTCTGTGACGAGATCAATAACCTGTTGCTGAATCCGGCCACCGGCGATCTATACG
>JAOZPL010000206.1 GCA_029932795.1 Candidatus Zixiibacteriota bacterium
AGGAGGCTCCGTCATTAGCGCCGTCGATAGGTTGATTCCTCTTCGTGGTATCAATCGCATAGTCAGTCCGGGGTCGGGAGTCGTAGTGAGCCATCAGAATCAGCGCCAGAGAATCCTCCGCGTCGCCGCGGAATCTGGCTATCACATTCACCAACGGAGAGTCAGTTTTGGAATAGGGATCAAAGAAGGTTGTACATTGCGAGTCCACCTGCATATTGAGCGAACGGAAATGCTCGTAGAAGTACTCCCGGCAGGCTCTGGAAGCTTCGGTTCCGGCAACACGCGGTCCGAACTCCACTTGCCTGACCAGGTAACCGTATGCTCGCACACCATCAAACTCTGGCGGCGTCACTTCCTTCGGCAAGCAACCTAACGTCAGAGTCAAAGGGATAAGCAGGTACTTCGAACACCTAATCACAAAGCCAATAAGATTGAATCGACCGGCGATGTCAATTGAAAAGATATTAGAAGCGGAGCTCAGCCCACATCTGCAGCTGACGGACGTGACTCTTGCGATTGTCTTTGATGTTGTTGGTATCCTGCCAGCGGGCAGACAGACCACCCTTGAGCTGCTGGCTGAACGTATAGGAGATAACCGGCGTCACCGAAAAATCGGATTTCTCGACACCAACAACAAACGGTCCCCCTGACTGTGAGGTTTCGCTGTAATCAGAAGCAAACCGTACATCCACATTGAGGGTCATGAGCGAACTGAACTTCAGCTTGCCGAACAGTGGAATTGAAATGCCGCCCGGGGCGCTGAAGGAGTACTTGGTTGAAAGCGATATTGTTTTCTTTGTGCCTCTGGTCTCTGTCTGGAGTGCACCGTTGGTAGGATTATACTTCTCACTCGTGGTTTGATTGACAGTGTATGAGCCGGATAACGACAAGGATCGAAGCAGTTTGAAGTTTATTGACAGAAGAGGGTTACGGCTCACTGTTTCGCTGCGGTTGATGGTGAAACCGGCGGTGAGGTTTTTATCCTCCTTTAGCTGACGGTTATATCCGGTGCGTGGTGAGAAGACCCTGATAAAACCATTGATATATTTCTTGATTAACGGGAAATGTTTGAACTGGCTAATACGAATACCGAGCTGCGGCCAGTTCGTCGACTTCCTTTCAAACAGATCGCCCCCGTACTTCAGCAGGTCACGATTGATGCTCTGCCGGTAACGCACATCGGTCGAGATACCGTCAATGAGCTTGAAGCCCGAGCCGAACTCATAGGAAACACCCTCGGTCGCCGAAGGATTGCGAGTGTTAGTAACGCGGGGAACACCCGGATCATCCTGAAAGCCAAAACGATACTTCCAGGACGGTCTTACTCGCAAGGCCGGCATGGATTTCTTGAAGTTCTGCGAGTACTTATAGCTGATCGGTTTTATCCATCCGGTGAGAAACCGCACAACCGCCAGTGCCGGGTCGTAAAAGGGTTTCCCCTTCCCTTTGACAGTCGTTGTTGTACCACCACGGACACTGCTCCGGGTTGAAGGCCTTGATGATGATCTCGAGCGACGGCCACCCTTCAAGAGGTCTAAATGCCTGAAAGAGCCGTTGACACTCCAGTTTCGGGTAAGATTCGAATTCCGCGATTCCGTCGACCTGTCCCAGCTGTCGTTATAGGTGGCCGAGTAACTGAAGGCTGACGTCAGGAAGGAGAGCAGCTTGGGATCGTAGTTCGCCTTATAGGACTGGCTGTAATTGGTCTCAAGTCCCAGTCTGAAGTCCTTGAGGGAGAAATTTATGAGGTCCGGGTTGCTTAGATCCCGCTTTGTCGAGTAGTTGTAGGTCATGGAAAGGTTGTCGAACATCTTGTAGGACAGATTCATGCGGCCATTAAAATCACGGCGGAGAGAAGAACGCCGATTACGATCGCTGTCTTCAGTAATAGAAATCGAACGACTGAAAGTACCAGACCATCTCCAGGACGAGGGAAACAGGTGGAGTTGTGATCGGCGAGTCTTTTTCAGTATCGGAATCCATTTTGTCCAGGCAAACACGGGTATCGATACATCCTTGCGGATACTCATGTCGTAATCGGAGCGAATATTGTAGTTCTCAGCAAAGCTGTAAGGGTTGTTAACCGATGTCCTGTCTGATCGTGTGTATGAGAAGCTGAGCTTTTGACGATTCAGGAGCAGATTGAACAGCAGGTTACCCCCTTTACGCGAAAACGATTCGGAGATAGTGAACCTGCGCGTTTCATTCGATGACTTCTCGGCATCACGGACGTTTTCAGGCAGTATGATGTCGGAGTTGTTGCGAAGGAGCGGGATGGTAATCCCCTTGCTATATCCGACACTGATGGGAACCCTGGCTTTCCAGGATCGGGGCAGGAACCTGTGAAATTGCAGGGTAGTCGAAAAGCTATATGTGTTCTGAGTACCGCCGCTCCCGAGGTTGTTGCTGGAGCCTCCGCGGGTGGCGGAAGAAAGGCCACGGAAATATGGATCCTTGTGTTCAATACTGAAACTGTAATTAAGCAGATCAGCCATGTTTCCGCTCATATCCAGCCTCACAGCAGTACCAACATCCTTGCGCACATCCGTCAGGCGTAACTCATCGATCCATATCTCACCACTAATCGGTTCGCCACCCTCGTTTTGAGCATTCACCACCCCGGCGGAAAAAAAGCGAACCTCATTCAGGTTTGGCCGGCCATATACCCGATAGGTTCCGTCACTGATATCAACCTGATCCTGCGGATTCTCCAGCGTTCTCAGAGCAGAATCCTTCAAAGCCGTAATTGCGTTGAAATCTATGTTGACATAGTTCTGTTCCTCCCAGCCGGGAACGAGCCTGGTGTTAAACTCATAGAAATTTTCATTATCACGACCGAGTCGCAGGAAAAATATAATGGAGTCGGATGCAGCCTGGCTTGGTCCGTGGATGTACATCTCCATGCGACGATACCCAGAGTAGCTTTCGGCCGTCACCAACTCCTTGATGGCCATGCCTGTATCTCCGGGATTGAGGGAATCATAGATCAGCGCCAATCCACGCTGCATCTCGGTGATGTTGTTGACCTTGTCCTCGTATGCCTCAACCCCGGGCGGCGGTTGAAAAGTCCCGTCTTCCTCACTGACCGAGGCCACCACGAACCTGGCCTTCGAGATACCCGTAGAGTCACCAGCTATTGCTGAATTGAGGACTAGAGAATCCTGCCAGTTGGCCTGGACAATATACCAGTCGGCAATCTCGACCGTGACAGTGTCTGTCTCCGTTGAGTCCGATTCCAGCCAGAGCCGGACATGGGTGATCCGAGACCAATCCGGTTGCAGGGTATTGAGGGTATCGGTGGTGAACCTGACAACTGGTGCATCTTGAATTGACGTGTCCTGAATCGGAACACGATATGTCCGCCAGCCATACTCATTCTCAGAGTCCTCAACTAGGAACGTATCACTGGCAAGATTGACATGGAATGAGAAGTAGGAGTCATCACCTTCCCATCGGCTACCTAGTTTCTCCTCGTCCGGCACTCCCAGAACAAGAGGATCATCACGGTTCCCCTCGGTTCCGTTAACCCATTCGTAATGAAGAATATTATCTACATTCTCAACTGAATCCCTGAAAGCAGGATTGGTATGCCGCGATGCTGGTACCGGCGGCGGCCAGTCACCCTCGTACCACCAGTTGTCACCGGCTGGATCCGGATTCGTAACAGCATCATAGCCTCGACCGAGTTCGTCAACTTCATCAACATCACCTTTGCCATCCAGCCCGAGATCTTCAGATTCAGTAACGGAATTGTTTCCGTCCTTGTCTTCCGAGTCAACCCCTCCGTTTCCGTTAACGTCTTCGTTGACAATACCGAAGTCAAAATGCAGGATTCCCTCGTAACCCTTGAGACGAATCTCAAAGAGCTTTGCCCGCTTGGCATCAATGCGGTTACCGAAATACCGCATCATACCTGCCCATGATCTCGTAAGGCCGACGGTGTCGACGGCTTCGCCGGCTGAGTCGAGCGCCAGCATGACATTTTTCGGCTGATACACAAGCCGCAGGGGATGTAGCGCAGTCTCTTCCGGCCGTCGATCACCGGCATAAACCTTCTGCCATGAAATAGCCGGTATATTGTGCCACAGCAGCTTACCACGCTGATAAATATGCAAGGCGGTGTCCAGAGCCGTCGGCATGGATGAGAACGTCCAGGTTGATCGAGTTGCCGACAGCGACAGTCGATCCTGGGAAGACTCGAAATCGTCAATATAGGCTACACCGTCGACATTCGGATTCGGCCGCGACTGCGCTATCTCAGCGGAAATGCTCAGACCAGAGGGCGCTTCAGTGCTCACCAATGGCAGCGCGTCAACAGCCTTGGTAAGGAAACCGGGACGGAGCTTGAAGCTGAAGTCAAAATCCATTACCAGTGCCTTGGCGGTTTCCTGCCCAACCCGCGGTTTTCGATCCTGCGCTTTATCTGATTTATAGAGAATGGACGAGCCGAATCTAAGATCCCTG
>JAOZPL010000207.1 GCA_029932795.1 Candidatus Zixiibacteriota bacterium
CCGATTATTGTTTCCTCGGTTACAAACCGTACTTTGCCCTCGTTATTCTGGGCATGGGACAGGATTTCCGTCTGCCGTTCCCGACCGATTACTACGGCACGCCGCTGGATTCGCTGCCGATGATGCAAGGAGTAATCAACTATGATGATGTGGCCTGTGTAGTTGATATTTCCGGTGCCAATATCACTGACTGGTGGATTTCTTATGGCCAGGGGAGATTCAATTTCAAACTGGCGCTTGGACTGACCGGAGTGAGCACAGCCCAGTATTATCCATTCCTTGGATCAGGGCAGGTGTTTGGCATTATGGGCGGTCTGCTGGGCGCGGCCCAATATGAAGAGCTGGCTGACAATCCCGGCATGGCGAAGGACGGCATGCGGATTCAGCTCTATGCTCATATGGTGATCATCCTCTTCATCATCATGGGTAACATCGGATTCTTCATGGACAGACGTAAACGGAAAAAGCAGGAAGGGAGGTAGCCATGGAATTCTCAACTTTCTTATGGACGACTTTCTTCGCGTTTGTGACACTGGCGACTTTTTCTTTCCTGTACAAGGATAACCCGTTCTACAAGTTTGCCGAACACCTGGTGGTGGGAGTCTCGGCGGGATATTTCGTCGTCATCCTCTGGCACAATGGTCTGGTTCCGAACCTGTTCCAGCGGCTGGAGGACGGTAGCTGGTACTACCTGTGGCTGAACTCGTCAAGACCCTGGTATATCATACCGGCTCTCCTGGGTGCTCTCATGTGGACCAGGTTTCACAAGAAGTATGCTTGGGTGTCACGCTGGCCGATGGCTATGTATATCGGCATCTCTACCGGCATTGCAATTCCTCTGGAGATGGCCAATCGTGTAAACAAACAGCTATACGCCAGCATGACGGAGATTGACTGGTCCGCATTCTTTGGTCATGGACAGTTCAATCTGCTGGATATGACCAACGGTTTCTCGCAGCTACTGATTTTTGCCGGTACCCTGTCAGCGCTGATCTATTTCTTTTTCTCGAAGGCTCATACAGGATTGTTCGGTGGCGTTGCCAAGTTCGGCATCTGGATTCTAATGATCGGATTTGGGGCTTCTTTTGGCTTCACCGTCATGGCGCGGATATCGCTGTTTATCCAGCGCATTCAAGATATGGATAACAGGTGGTTTAAGGTCGCGTTCGACACAAGCAATCCGCACTATCACTTTGGTTTCCAACTGGTCTTCTGGCTGATGATACTGTTGATTGTCGTGTACACAGTAATGGAAATAATTGCATACCGTAGCCGAAGCAAGAGGGCGGTTGAACAGCACTAGGGCGTGTATAAAAGAAAATGAAACCCCGTCGGATATTTTTCGATGGGGTTTTTTTTGAAAATTTTTTGTTGATTTAGTGGTAGAAGACAGTAGATGAAATAATGGAGGAGTAGATAATGACAGTGAGGGCATTGGTGCTTGAGCTTATGAGAAGAGGTGTCATGCGGGTAACAAATCGCTTTTTAATCTCTTCGCCCATAAGATGTTAAGAAAAATGAAAATTATTCAACTTTTAATCTCTTAGCGTTTAGAAACTTAAAGGAGGAAATTTTCTAAAACCATCAGTTTTTCCTTGACATACAGGCAATTTTTTCCTAGGATATTCCCCGGTGTGAGGAGCCACTAGCTCTGATCGAAACGCGGATTTGCAGAAGGGTAGGCATAAGAAGCACAGGGAAAGTGAGGTGCTTATGGCTCGTACCAGGCAAAAAACGAAGGCCAAAGCCAACACCGGGACTGCCAGCAAGCCAGAGGAAAGGCAAAGGAGGAGGTCCAAACTTTCAACGGCAGAAGCTCGGCGGGAGTATCAACGGCGCTATTACCAGATGCATAAGGAGAAAGCCAAGGAGTATCAGCGCCAGTACAATCTCACTCATAAGAAGAAGGCAGGCAGTGGGAGGGGGAAAACGGGCTTCAGCGCGCAGCGCGAAGTTGTGCGGAAGACGTTTAACACCGCTGACATCATGCATGCGCCCGTTGAGAAAACCCTCAAAATGCTAGAGAAAATCATTAGAGGTGAGCGTCTCTTCACCATGTAGTAGGATACAGTACTGCTCATTTAAGGCTGCCGGGTGGCATTTCCGGATCTCTGATCACCTCAGGTAGGAACCAGCCAGGCAATCTGTGCGAGAACGGATAATCTGAAAACAGACCGAGAGAGGCGCCAGCCCCCAAGGAGATGATATGGCAGTGAAGAAACCATCCGGTGTCAGAAAGGTGAGCTCTCGTAAGAAGACCAAGAAAGCCGCCGCGGTTAGATTCGCTAAGACGAAAAAAAAGAAAACCTCAATCGGGAAATACTACTATTTCTTTGGGGAAGGTAAGGCCGATGGTTCGGCGGCAATGAAGGACCTGCTCGGTGGTAAGGGTGCTAATCTGGCTGAGATGACGAACGCTGGCGTCCCTGTCCCGGCTGGCTTTACGATCACAACCGAGGTCTGCAGCCTTTTCTACGAGAATTCAATGCGCGTGCCCAAAGCGATTGACAAGGAGTTGGACACGTACATTGGCAAGATCGAAAAAGTGACCGGAAAGAAGTTTGGTGGTGCCTCCAATCCTCTCCTGGTGTCGGTTCGTTCCGGTGCCAAGTTTTCAATGCCGGGTATGATGGATACGATCCTTAACCTGGGTCTCAACGAGGAAACATTTCTGGGACTGGCCGAGAAAACCGGCAATGAGCGCTTTATACTGGACAACTACCGTCGCTTCATTCAGATGTTTGGCAACGTTGTGCTGGGCATTGACAGGGATCTGTTCGAGGATGTCATCACCAAGAAGAAACGGGATCGGCGCATCAAACAGGACAGTTCCCTGCAGGTGGGCGATCTGAAGGATATCGTTAAGAAATACAAGCAAATTGTGAAGCGTAAATCGGGGGAACCGTTTCCGGAGGATCCTTGGGTACAGCTTCGCATGGCCAGGGATGCCGTATTTCGTAGCTGGCATAACCCGCGCGCTATCAGTTATCGCCGTCTGAACAATATCCCGGGCGATCTCGGCACGGCTGTCAATGTTCAGGCGATGGTCTTCGGGAACATGGGGAACACCTCCTGTACCGGGGTTGGTTTCACGCGTAATCCGGCAACGGGCGAAAAGGAATTCTATGGCGAATACCTGGTCAACGCTCAGGGGGAGGACGTTGTTGCCGGGGTTCGGACGCCCCAGCCGATAGGGGAACTCGCTACTGACATGCCAGACATCTACAAGAAGCTCAAGGATATCACTTCCAGATTGGAAAAACATTATCGGGATGTCCAGGATTTTGAATTCACGGTCGAGGATGGTCAGCTCTATATGCTTCAGACCAGAACCGGCAAACGTACGGTGCAGGCAGCCATTAAGATTGCCGTGGATATGGTGCAGGAGAAACTTATCAGCAAGGAAGAAGCGCTCATGCGGATTGATCCTATGTCAATCGATCAGCTCCTGCATCCCACGCTTGACCCGAAGGCCAAATACGAGGTTATTGCCAGAGGAATCGCGGCTTCCCCCGGAGCCTCTTCGGGAAAGGTCTACTTTACTGCTGATGATGCAGTTAAGCACGGGGCTAAAGAATCAGTAATCTTGGTACGCGAGGAGACCAATCCTGATGACATTGAGGGAATGAATGCTGCGGTTGGAATCTTGACATCTCGGGGCGGTATGACTTCGCATGCTGCAGTTGTCGCTCGCGGTATGGGCAAATGCTGTATCTGCGGTGCGGAAGCCGTACACGTCAATGTGGTCAAGAAGAATATCCAGATTGGGCGACTGACTCTCAGGCAGGGAGAGATCGTCACTCTCAACGGTTCCACTGGTGACATCATTCTGGGTGAAGTGCCGACTGTTGATGCGAAGCTTTCCGAAGAATTCGAGCGATTAATGAAATGGGCCGACGAAATACGCCAATTGGGTGTTCGTGCCAATGCTGATGTTCCTCGCGATGCCGTGCAGGCGGTCGAATTTGGTGCTGAGGGGATCGGCCTTTGCCGAACAGAGCATATGTTCTTTGCCGAAGATCGTGTACCAATTGTCCAGGAGATGATCCTCGCGGATACTCCGGAAGATCGTCAGGCTGCGCTCGACAAGCTGCTTCCATTTCAGAAGAAGGATTTCAAGGGTTTGTTTCATGCCATGCAAGGCCTCCCGGTGACCATCCGAACGCTCGATCCCCCGCTGCATGAGTTCCTTCCACGCCGGGAAGGGGTTGAGGCAAAAATAGAAGAACTTGATCCCAAGAGCGACGAGTATGAGGAAGACCTGGCTGTCCTTCAAAAGACACTCCGGCGCATTGACGAGTTAACGGAACAGAACCCCATGCTCGGGCATCGGGGATGCCGACTGGGTATTGTGTTCCCGGAGATTACAGAGATGCAGGTGCGGGCTATTATGGGGGCCGCCTGCGAACTACACCGGGCCAAAAAGAAGGTCATGCCTGAGATTAT
>JAOZPL010000208.1 GCA_029932795.1 Candidatus Zixiibacteriota bacterium
CGAAATGCGAATAAACTCCTTACCGAGCGCCCGGGCAATGGCTTTGGCCAGTGACGCCTTGCCGGTGCCTGGTGCCCCCACCAGGCAGAGGGTAGGGCCTTCGTCCACTCCGCCCATGAGCTTGCGGATCGAGAGACGCTGCAGGACTTGCTCCTTTAGCGAAGCTGGGCCATAGTACTGGGTGGAAAGGATTTTCTCAGCGTCAACCATCCGAAAAGTTTCGGCCGTGCATTTGCCCCATGGGAGATTGAGCAACCAGTCGAGGTATCCTTTGGTCACACCGTATTCGGCGGATGCCGGCGAAAGCTGGCTTAGCCGGTCAATTTCAATCTTGGCCCGAGAGACGACATCGGGCGGCAGTTCCGTTTTGCTCTTGAGGATATTGTGAAGGCGTGCCGCCTCTTTCTCTTCGGTGAAGTCTTCACCGAGTTGGCGGCGGATTTCGTGTAATTGCTGACGCAGGAAATACTTCTGTTGTTCCTCCTGGATCTGTTTTTTAACATTCTCGTTGATACTCAGGACGGTTGCCACCCGGCTCAGTTCGCCATTGAGGTAATAAAGTAGTCTTTCATATCGCTGCTCAAGGCTGATGGCTTCCAGAAGTTCTTGCTTGGCTGCCAGTGAAAAGTGAAACGATGATGCTATCCGGTCAGCGAGCAGTGACGGATCTTCGATACTCAGTTTCAGGACGTTGGACAGCTCAGGAGAGTAGATGGGGTCAAGGTGTGTGATCTCATTCACAATCGAAATTACTTCCGATGTCTTTTCTTTGATATTCTTACTCACAAACGGGGGTTGCTGGATAGGGTAGGCGATCACTTTTAGATAGGGTTTGACGCCAGTCACACGACTGAGGGCTGCCCGACCGATCCCTGCGAGGGTGGCAATCTTGGAACCACTGGGCCCATCCTTGACACCTTGCACGACTGCAAAAACACCAACCTGGTGTATCGGTGGCGGGCCGGGGGTGTCAACCTCCGTCCGGGAGTAACAAGCGATAAACTGCTTGTTGCCCGCGCTGAAAGCGTCAATGAGCTCGCGATTTTCGGGTCGCCCTATCTGGATAGTGAGCATCGTGCCGGGGAACAGGACTCCGGTCATCAAAGGCAGAACCGGATATGTGGTCTCACTGTCGGAGGTGACAATGGGGAGCCGGTTCTTGCTTTTGATAATCATTTCCATGGCCTATCATCCTGAATATCGGACATTCTTTCAAGACTTTCAAGGCCGCACTTCGGTATTTGTAAAGTGTTGTCGTTTTTATATCTTAATACGACAAGAGCCGGCTTTTCGTTCCCAATCGGTCAGTTGACCCGATCCGAAGTTGCTGATCCGGAGATGAGCCGACGCACCTCGTAATCCGGGAAATTGCTGAGATTCTCGCGGTTGATACGGATTTTGCCGGGCTCGATACTCAGTCGGTAGTACCCCAGCCGGTTGTTCTCGAAAATCGGCCAGTTGGAGCCGAACCCGGCCGCTATCTCATTTTTCATCCGGTAGAGATACCGGGCCTGGTTAAAACCGATTTCGATGTCCTCTTTGTAAACCCAACCGGTATCGCCATTGAGGCGCGACCAGGCCAGCTTGGTGAAATACTTGAACGACTTGCCGGTTAATCTGATCGGGAAGCCGTTGATGCGCACCACGTAGCGCTCCCGTTCAAACGTGCCGTCGATTTCAATAAGATCCGGCTCGCCGGCTGTCATGGGACGACCTGTTGCCACAGCACAAGTCATTTCAACCTCCTCTTTAAGTATATTGACTATCTCATGCAGTGATTGTAACTTAGCAGCCTCCTTAATGATTGCGGCCATCTCCTTGTCGGAGAGTTCACAAAGCTGCGCGGGTTGGCTTATCCCGGCCTGGAACAGCGCTGCTAAGTCCGACCGGTTGAGTACCGCTCCGAGATGCCGGTGCAGTTGCCGGAGTTCCGGCGGCAGGCCAAAGCGTAGGCTGAAAGCGTGCGCCCGAAGTCTCTCTACAACGAGGCTTTCGGGATCAGAAGCTTCTGCCAGTGCCGCCAGGGCCGAGACCAGATGTGATACTGTCTCCCCGAGAGACATGATCTGCCCGAGGTGAATCTGGTAACGTTCCTCCAGAGTCTGTGCTGGTGCCATACAGCACCAGTCCTCGAGCAGCAGAAGTGCCTTCACACTGGCCGCCCGCCGGTACGAAAGCGGTCCCCGGCGATGATCGGCAGGAAGGAGGCAGGACGCCTCCTCAACTGAGCGGTCGAAGTGTTGGTAGAGCGTTTTGAGCGGGAGATTCTCTGCCTGCTCAGCCCTCGTCAAAAGGGACGGCGGCATCGTCCACACCGGTGAACTGAGGGCCAGCGCCGTCCACCCGAAAGTTGTCTCCGGGCAGCCTTGCTCAAGCAGCCGGCAGTAGTGAAGCGCTTCGCGGACCGATAGCCCGACCGTAGCGACTGCTCGGCCAAGAGGTGTGATGGACAAGCCGCCGTTCTCATCGGATCTCAGCAGGCTCGCCTTCACAAGCTTCTCAATTACGGAATCGAAGCTATACTCTGCTGAGGGATTCTCGATCGCCCGGAGCGTGCATTTCAAAACTTTGGGAAGGATCTCCCTCTTTGGAGTCAGGCCCGTACAGACCATGTGCAATAACCAGTCTTCGAGCATCATCGTATCAAAAGCGGATCTGATTGACTCGGACTGAAAAGGGGCGATGTAGGTGTCCCAGAGAACATCCCGGTCGAAATCCGTGTCGGCCAGGACAATGGCTCGTCCCGGGAGCTCCCGGCCTGTGCCGTATCGTCCTGCCCGGCCGGTCATATTGTCGAAGTCCGACCGGGATATCGGTACCAGCACGGGGCGGCCGTCGTAAACCCCGGAGACATACTTGACCGTTTCAAGATAGACCGTGTCTGCCGGCAGATTTATTCCCAGCGCCAGGGTAGTGGTTGACAGAAGCACTCGGATCTCCCTGTTGATGAAGGATTCCTCCACGATCATCCGCTGAGTCGAGGTCAGGTCTGAATTGTGAAAAGCTACCCCTCGAGTGAGTGCCTGAGTCAGCGACCGCGTGAGAAACGATGGTTCCTCTGCCTGCAGTTTGGCCAGCGCTCCACCGGCCTCCGGCCAGTTGACAGCGGCAGCCAGTTTGAAAGCAAGGCGTACTGTGTCCTGGCGGGATTTCAGGAATACGAGCGTCGAGCCGGAGCCGGACTTGATGCGGCGGATGAAGCTATCCAGCAGGTCATCTCCAGCCTCGATGGTTGTGAATGGTTCAGTACCGTCCTCACCGCTGTTGAAGGAGCGGAATCGAAATGATCCGCCAGCCGCTACCCCTCGGATGAGATCAATCGGTCGGGAACATTCCTGCACTACTTGGGCCGAGAGCCATTTTGCCAGGCGATTCGCAGAATCATCGTCAAGAACGGCCGAGAGGGCGAGGATTGGCGGCTCAAAGGTGGCGGCGACGATCTTGGTCAGCAACCGCTCCAGCATCGGCCCTCGAGAGGGTTCGGCCACCATCTGGAGTTCGTCGATTACGACCAGCCCGATGTTTTGCAGAGCGTCGAGATCAGTTGTCAGCAGCAGGTCAAACTTCTCATAGATGCCTACCAGTAGTTGAAACTCGCCGTTGAAAAAACTCCGGTCGTTCTCCGGATGGTCGCCGGTGGCAATCAGGCATTTGATGCCAAGCGCCCCGTAAGTTTTTTGAAAAAGCCGGTATTTCTCCTCCGCCAGCGACTTCAACGGAAAGAGCAGCACCGCCTTCTTGCGCGACGCCAGCGCTTTGATTGCCGCCATCTCCGCACAGAACGACTTGCCCGAGGAAGTCGGAGCGGAGATAATCATGTTGCCTGCTGACGAGAGCAGTCCGCGGCGAAGGGCCAGCCGCTGGACTGGCAGAAGTGATTCCCCCTGACGTTCCCGCCAGGCATCGACTATCCGTGGCGGGATTCCGAGTCTTTCCAGATCACTTAGTTGCATCGGTTGTTCTTTTCTCCCTTGGCTTGATCATATATTTTGTTTCATTCTCCGATTATGTCCGGCGTAACCTCCGGATGAGTTCTACATGCCGCAACTTTCGAACCCGCACTCGGGACAGAAACAGCAGCCTCCCTGCCGGATCATACCTCCGGAGCAATCCGGACAGGTGGCGGCGTTCAAGTAGGCACAGTCCTCGGTCTCCGTCGGCTGCGCCGCATAGGGCGCGGATATATCTTCAGCCGAATCCCATCTGATCAGGCCATCGTTCAACGGCGGCTCAAGGCTGCTAAGGATACTGGCAATAATGGCTTCCTGCATGGAGCGGCTCCTTTCTGCCGGGCTTTATGCTCTGTTATCGGTGGCAATTAAAAATACTGCACATTTGTGCAGTTGTCAAGTGAAATTATCAAAAAAAGACAGTTCAAAAAGCCCCCCAAATCCTTTGTTGCCCGGTAGTCCGGGCACACCATATAGTAGCTAGCAG
>JAOZPL010000209.1 GCA_029932795.1 Candidatus Zixiibacteriota bacterium
GCTCCCCTGGGTATAGCTGACACGTTCCCACATCGGCATATTCTTGTGCTTCTCTCTTTGCCGCACAGTTTCTATCAGGCTGTAACCGTCAAGGTTGGGCATGTTAAGAGCGGTGACGACGAGAGCCACGTCCGTCTCTGGATTCCGTATTCTCTCAACCGCTTCCTTGCCATCACGAGCCGTTATCACTTTGTAACCCTCATGCCTTAGACAGAAAGACACGAAATTCACAATGGTTGCCGAGCGATCGACTACAAGAATGGTCTGGCTCATACAACCATACCGGTATTGGAGGCTCTATTTTTGTTTTCAGGACAATCAGACACGTCGCACCCCTTTTGTTATCAGACGCCGGCGAGTGACGCCGCTTAGTGATCTTTTTCCTTTAGTTTCTCCTCGATCAGCTTGTAGAGCTGGTTGATGTTGAAGGGCTTGATGATGTAATCAGCAACCTTGCTGCGCAGGGCAGCCACAGCCGAATCAACCGAAGGATACCCGGTCATGATGACCACCGGTATATCCGGGTAGCTATCCTTAACATGCCGGGTCAAAGCAAGGCCGTCCATTTCCGGCATCCTTATATCGGTCAGGACCAGATCGATCTTTCTGTCCCGAAGAATATCTAGCGCTTTTTCTCCGTTCTCTGCGATAGATATCTGCCATCCCTGCCCGCTGAAAAAATCATACAGAAGGTCCCTGATCAGGAGTTCGTCATCCACGACGAGAATTGACGGCGCTTCCATTATTACCTGTCTCCCGTGTTCAAGAGAGCTGCCTCCCCGGGCGGTACCAGTTCCCTGTTCTTTTCTCCAACCATCTTGTTAAGCGTCGGGATGGCCCGCCTGTCACCCAATACTGACATGGCCCTGGCGGCGGCAATCCTGACAATATCCAGATCGGCCTCCAGACTCGGAAGAAGGTATTCAGCAAACTCCTTCTTTCCCATCTCGCCCACGCACCCGATGGCGTGATAGCGCACCCAGACATCCTCATCCTCAAGCAACGGGCGGATATCATGGATAGCATTTGTCCCTTCCAGAGACACCAGCGCCGAGATTGCTGCTTTCCGAACAGCGCTGTTTTCGTCTTGGAGGGTTGCCTTGATCGCTTCCATGTCGGTCAGATGCCCGACACGGGCCAGTGCGTTGATGGCTGATTTTCGCACCGCGGCATCTGGATGGCTGGTTGCCCGCAACAGCGGATCAATGACATCGAGTTCGCCGATCCAACCCAGCGCTTTGACCGCCAGGCGCTGGCGCTCAATTTCCGGGTGGTAGAGATCAGCACTGAATTTCGCAATTGCCTTAGGGCCGCCAATGATAATCATAGCACCGGCTGCGGCTTCCCGCACCTCCGGGTACCGGTCATCAAGACCTGTCATAATGAAGTCAATATCATCCTCCGCACAGAGCCACCCTAGAGCGGAGAGAGCAGCCGCGCGCACGTGTCCGTTGGCGTCAAGAGCCAGTTTTTTGAGAGTCTGAATAGCTCGCGAATATCCTGAGATACCAAGCAGGTGTGCCACACGCTGACGGACCTCGGGGTCCTGAACGTCCGCCAGTGGCAGAATTTCCTCGGCCAGATCGCCAACGATTATGTACTTCAAGACATCAAGCAACTTTATCTTGAAGCGGTTTGAGGCCGTGGCTAGTTTCTTAGTTATCATTTTGCCGGCCGGGTAACCGACACCGGCAAGGATGTCCGCAATCCATCTGAATATGTCATCGTCCACAAAGTCAATGGTACCCAGCAATTCCTCGATGACAGTGTTACCGTGCCAGTGTGTCAGTCGGTTGAGAGTGAACTTGGTCACATCCTCATTTCGGTTTCTGATGCCGTCAAAAAGCAGGCTTGTGAATCGGTGCAGCGGGAGATCCTCAGTGGCACCCCGGTCATGCCTGTTGCTCCTGTTGCTTATATGGATTATCGCCATCAGGGCAGTCTCAGCGATGGCGCGGTCAGGCGAATAAAGGAAAGGAGCCAGCTTTTTGACCGAGTCCGACACGCCAATCCGCCCAATCGCTTCGAGCGTTGCGTATCGTATCATCACATCATCGGTCTTAAGAAACTCATACAGGTGCTTCAGAGTTGACCGATCACCGATCTTGCCTAGCGCCTCCACGACCGGTAGGCGAGCGTCTTCCGTCCTGGCATACGTCGCAATCAGATGCACAGCAGCTTCAGCGGAACCGATTTCGCCAAGCGCCTCGGCTGCGGAACAAACAACATTAGTGTTTCCATCCCGGAGTCTCTGACAGACTGGTTCCACCGCACGCTCATCCCTGATACGACCCAATATGTCGACAAGAAACTTCCGCACATCGATGTCATCGTCCTCGATATGTTGCAACATAGCCGGCACCGCAGGAGCACCGATCGTTACCAGGATCTCAGCGGCCAGATTCCGAGTTCCAATATCATCGTGTCCCAGAAACCTGATGAGCAGTGGTGCGGCCGTTACCCCTGCAATAGCAGCCAGATGATCGGCTGCCATCTCGCGGATGCCCGTATCCGGGTCCTCGAGAGCCATAACCAGCCCGGTAACGGCAGCGTCTTCGTTGTGCGATCCCAATTCCCTGACAGCGTTTTCACGCTCATTGAAATCAGGGGACCGCAAACTGGTCAGGAGCTGACCAAAGTGCTCAACAACGTTACCCATGGGCTAACCTTTCACTATCGCCTGCACAAAAACTTAACTGGTAACAGGTGACTGGAATGAAGTCAGCGCTTCCTGCTCCGACGAGAATATTTCGAAGATGTGCGAGAGCTGGGTAATATCGAAAATCTCCTGGACGTAGCTGGCCAGATTGGATAGGGTAAGCCGACTCTTGCGCAGCCTCGTTTCCTTCAGGATTGAAACCAGTGAACCGAGTCCGGAACTGTTGATAAATTCAACCTCGGTCAGGTTCAGATGAACGGCGGTGTGATTGGTCTCGTACAGTTTCTTGATTTCTTCCTTCAACGTGGACCCGCTGGCCAGATCGAGCCTTCCCTTGAGGTCAAGCACAGCCACTGGCCCTTCTTCCCTTACTTTAATCTCCATGATTTCCTCCCAGTATTACGAATTATCCTTTTATTTTCTGTTCTGTATGCCGGGTCTGCCTTATTGTTACTATCAATCCGCCCGAATCATCCTCGGAGAACTCGGCATTGCTGGCGTAATGCTGTATCAGATCGATCCCTCGTCCGCTCTCGGCGAGGGGTGTTGGAGGCTTGCGGGTACTTATTCTCTCAAGTCCTCCGCGACCCTGATCTCTTATATCGGCAGTGATTTCTCTTTTATTCACCCGCAGATCAAGTTTTATCAACTTGCTGGCATCCCGCAGGTTACCGTGGACGAGAGCATTCGTGAAGGCTTCCGAGACAGCCAGCATAAAGTGCTGGGTACTCTCCGTGTCGACCTCGTTATCAGCCAGTATACGACCCAGATCATCAAGCATCTGATCTTCGGATTCCGGCTTCGAGTGGTAAACCAGCAAATATCTGCACATACTAGTCCACCTTCACCTGAAGGACAGTAAAGTCATCGTGGGAATCTTCGGGAGCACCCTGGACGAAGCGATCAACCCATTGCTTTACCCGAAGGCAAAACTCCTTCGGGTCCAGTGCAATCTCCGAGGTGAATACCTGTTCGGCCCGTTCCCTCCCGAACAGGTTGTGCTCTGCATCCTCCGCCTCCGTCAGACCGTCAGTGAAAAGGAACAGCCGGTCGCCATGGCCAAGCCCGTGTTCTCCCTCTTTAAACTTGATGCCGGGGAACTGACCGACTATCGGGCCTCCCTCCGCAAGTTCGTCAATCCCCCGTTTGTCAGCACACCAGAACAAACCGGGGAGATGTCCGGCGTTACAGTAGGTCAGTTTTCTGGCCTTAAGATCAAACTTGGAGAAGAAGAGCGTTACAAACATCTGACGATCCTTGATAATCTCTTTAGCCATCAGGTTATTCAGCGATTCGGCCAGTGTTGACACCGGTATCGAGGGATTCGAAGCTATGACGGACTTGATGATACCCGACGAGGCCGACATCACCAGAGCTGCCGGAACACCCTTATTGGAAACATCACCGATAATCACCAGAAACGTGGTATCATCAATCTTTAGGATATCGTAAAAATCTCCCCCCACTTCGCGCGCTGGAAAATAGACAGCGCCAATCTCAGCCCCGGTAACCCTGGTCAGATCCTTTGGCAGGATTGTCTCCTGGATGTCCCTGGCAATCATCATTTCCTGATCGATTTTCTGCCGCCTCAGCTTCTCCCTGATGAGGAGCGAATTGTCAATCGCCACAGCCACGAAATTGAGAAGCATGGAAAGGATTTCTTTATCCTCGGTCGCATAGTTTCCACCGTCTGTCTTATTGATAATAACCATCACACCGAGGCATTTGTCCTTGGTCTGGATGGGCATGGT
>JAOZPL010000210.1 GCA_029932795.1 Candidatus Zixiibacteriota bacterium
ACGGTAGTGCCGGAAAGACCGTAGAGAAGCGAGATACCATACAGGAGCAGTGCCGATGAAAACGCTCCCACGATCAGGTATTTGACTCCGGCCTCTACTGATCTCCTGTCATCCTTGAAGAACGCCGCCAGGACAAACAAGGGGACTGTCGTCAGCTCCAGCCCGATATACAGCGACAGGAGTTCCTGCGAGGAGCCCAGAAACATCATCCCGACGGTGGACAGGAGAATCAGGCCGAAGAACTCTCCGCGATGATTCAGGATTCTCTTTTGCATCAGGCCAAAAGAGCTGCCGACCGCCATAAACGCGGCACCAAGGAAGATAACCTTGAAAAAGATCGCCATCGGGTCATTAAAAAACATGACCCCAAAACCACGGCCATAACCGGTGAAGGCAAGGATGCCTCCACAGATCACCAGGCCGGCCAGCGCCAGGTACCCGACCGCCGAGCCTGACTTCCGTCTGGTCAGCAGGTCAAATGTCACCACCACCAGGGCCCAGAGAAAGAGAAAGATTTCCGGCGCCATCAGGCGAAGCGAATATTCAGGCAGTTGCGCTTCCATCAGATTACCGTGCCATCAGATTGATCAGGTTCTCTATCGTAGCTGACATCAGCATGCTCAATGGCTTGGGATAAACACCTATCAAGACCGTGAGTACCATCAGTGGAGCCACCGCAATGGTTTCACGCAGGTTTATCTCTGTCAGGCCGCCCCATTTGGAGGCGTCAAATTTGCCGAGAAAAACATTCTGCACCATGCGCAGCATGTAGGTTGCACCAAGCACGACGCCCAGCACACAGATACCGACCAGCACTTTATTCAACACGGTGAAGGCGCCAATGAATATCATGAACTCCGCGATAAATCCGGACATACCCGGCAGGCCCAGCGCGGCCATCGAAAAGAAAACCATAATACCGGTATAAACCGGAAGCTTTGCTCCCAGACCGCCGAAAGCAGCTATCTCGCGAGTATGAGCCCGATCATACAATACCCCCACCAGGAGGAACAAAGCGCCGGTTATCAAACCGTGCGATACCATCTGAAACATACAGCCGGCGATTGCCTGCACCGATGAAAAAGCCGCCAGCGCCAGCATGCAGTACCCCATGTGCGAGACCGAGGAATAGGCCACCAGCTTCTTGAGGTCTTTCTGGGCCATTGAGACCAGAGCACCGTAAATGATCCCGATCAGACCGAGAATGGCAATCCAAAACGACAGGGATCGCAACGCCTCGGGGAACATCGGCCAGGATATCCGCAGCATGGCGTAGGTTCCCATTTTCAGCAGGACACCGGCCAGGATGACCGATACTGCTGTGGGTGCTTCCACGTGAGCGTCAGGAAGCCATGTATGGAACGGCCATACAGGCACTTTGATGGCAAAGGCGATAAAGAAAAATATGAAGCAGACCATCTGAAGCGTATGTGTCAGGCCCGGTGTGGTCTCGATCAGCGTCATCATGTTAAGCGTGTGAGGCTGCGACGTGAAGTACAGAATCAGGATCGAGACCAGCATGAAAATTGAGCCAAAGAGCGTATAGAGAAAGAATTTTATCGCCGCATATTCCTTGCGCGGACCACCCCAGACCCCGATCAGGAAGTACATCGGCACCAGCATGACCTCCCAGAAAACGTAAAAAAGGAAGAAATCAAGGGCCACAAAAACACCCATCATACCGGCTGCCAGCAGGAGGAAAAAGGCGAAGTATTCTTTCACCCGGTCTTCAATTCCAAAAGAGGCTAACAGCGACACGGTTGTGAGCAGACCGGTCAGAATTAGAAGCGGTATGGAGATGCCGTCGGCGCCGAGATAATACTGAATGTTCAGGCTGGGAATCCAGTTATACGGCCCCTCCACATAGGCCATGCACTCTGCCATGGTTCCGGCGACCGTCGCCAGGTCTCTATAGTTGAAAAAATAGTCCCAGGTAAGCCAGGCGGATAGAGCCAGGGGCACCAGGCTGACAACGGTAGCGGTCCAGCGAATAGCCCACTTACGCTCCCGGGGAATGAGCATCACCGCCAGCATCCCCGCCAAGGGAACGAAGAATAACAAACTCAATATCGGAAACTGCATGTTGTTATCTATCCTCCAAAGTCATATCTTACTTTTTCTGCTCTTCAGTGTCGATCTCCACCATTCCCGTGACTGTCTGTGCCTTTCTCTGCTTGACGGCATCATACCTTGTCAAAACACCCAGCACTACCAGCCCGATCAGAAAGACGCCTGATAGTAACGGCCAGCGGGTCACGATAAAGGCACGCTCATACTTGGCCAGCGCTGCCATAACCACCCCGGCCAGTACAAAGAGGGCATAGAACTGGACCTTGCCCGGCTCCATGAATCTGAGTAGCGCCGACCCCTGACGTACAAGCCAGCCAACCCCATTCACCGCGCCATCAACAATCCAGGTGTCGAACCATTCCTTAATATCTGACCACAGGATCGTAGCCCGACCGGTCAGATTGACGAGGCCATCTATAACGCCGGCGTCGAAAGTCCACATGAACCGCGCGAACGCCATAATCGGCCGGATGAGTATTAAATCATAAAATTCATCGAAGTAATACTTGTTATACAGGAGGGTGTAGATAGGCCTGAATCGCTCAGCCAGCCGGTCAGCGGAGATTGTCTGCCGGTAATAGATCAAGTACGCGAGTCCAATGCCGGATACGGCCACTATCGTCGAGATTACCATGAGCATGTAGTTGGGCCCGGCATGATGAACCTCGCCATAATACACAAAAGAGGAATACCCGTGATGCAACCACGGCAGCGCCACCCAGCCAGCAAAGATGGATAAAAACGCCAGAAAGACCAACGGCCATGTCATCCAGCGCGGTGATTCATGGGCATGTTCAAAGCGCTCCTGATTGCGCGGCTTGCCGAAAAAGGTCAGGAAGCAGAGCCGCCACATGTAGAACGCTGTCATAAAAGCAATCGCCAGGGTAAAGAACATGAATATGGGATGGTGCAGGGTGGCAGCGACAATTTCATCTTTAGACCAGAATCCGGAAAACGGAAAGATGCCGGCAATCGACAACGAGGCGATCATAAACGCGATAGCTGTCGTTTTCATCTTGGGTCCCAGCCCCCCCATCTCCTGAATATCATTGGTGCCGATCGCGTGAATAACCGAGCCGGCGCCCAGAAACAGCAAGCCTTTGAAACAGCCGTGAGTCATCAGATGCAGGGTACCGGCGACATAACCGGCAGAATGGTGTTGATGTGCACTGTCATAGCCAAATAAACCCAGAGCCATTATCATATAGCCGAGCTGCGAAACAGTTGAGTATGCGAGAATCCGCTTGATGTCATTCTGCACCAGACCAATCGATGCTGCTATAAACGATGTTACCAGCCCGATTACAGCAACCACCATGGCCGCCTCCGCCGAACCGACAAAGAGCGGCATGGTGCGAGCTACCAGATAAACACCGGCAGCAACCATGGTGGCAGCATGAATCAATGCCGAGACAGGTGTAGGGCCTTCCATGGCATCAGGCAGCCAGACATGCAGCGGGAACTGAGCCGACTTGCCGACCGCTCCACAAAAGACAAAAACAGCGATAACGGTCAGGATACCCGCCGGAATGAAACCAGCCGAGACCTTGTCAAAAACCTCTCCAAAGTTGAACGTGCCGGCATACGCTGCAATCAGCAGCAACCCCACGATAAAGCCAAGGTCGCCAATGCGGGTGGTGATAAACGCTTTTTTACCCGCGTCTGCGGCTACTTTCTTTTCAAACCAGAAGCCGATCAGGAGGTAGCTGGTGAGACCGACCAGCTCCCAGAAGATAAAGATCATAAAGAAGTTGTTGGCCAGCACCAGGCCGAGCATGGCAAACAGAAAGAGCGAAAGGTATGAGAAGAAACGGCTGAACCGCGGGTCGCCCTTCATATACCCGACCGAATATATCACCACACAGCCACCAACGGTCGTGACCACCATCAGCATGACCGCCGTCAGCGGATCCACCAAAAGACCGATCTCAAAATTGAGTGTTGCAAACGATGTCAAATAGAAGAAAGCTTCATAGGGTGCACCATGGCGGGCCAGCATCTCGATCAGCACCACCACCGACATCACCCAGCCGATGACAATCATGGCGATAGAACAGGCAGCGGACAGGGGCTCTTTCCAGCGCAGGAAAAAGACGATCATCAGAAAGGCGAAAAGCTGCAACAGGGGTATGATGTATGCGTGTTCGATCATCGTCGGTCCTACCACTTCATAACGGCATAGTTGTCACTGCCAATACCGCGCCAGTTGCGATAGATCAGGAGCACGATAGCCAGACCCACGGTCGCTTCAGCTGCCCCCACCACGATGTTAAAAAGGGCAAAAATCTGTCCTGTCAGGCCAACAGTCACAACGTACTTGTTGTAAGTTACAAAGT
>JAOZPL010000211.1 GCA_029932795.1 Candidatus Zixiibacteriota bacterium
CCTGATCCAGCATGGCGCTGGAAAAACAACTGACAGGGGTCCGCACAGAGGCGGTGAAATCCTCTGGCAACTGTCTGGATATGGGACATTCAGTCTGTGGATACATCCGACGGGAGACCCACCTACCCCGCGCATCATGGAGGCCGAGTTGTTGAGCGCTTTTGAACAGAAGACAGGGAGACTTCCATTTGCCAATCGCCGTCGCTAGGCATGTAGATCAGTCAGATAGCTTTGAGATATGCTGTAGCACAGGTCAAAGCTCCGGATAGCCTAAAGACAGATTCCCAACCGAGAAGTCCAAGAAATCCCGGTGCTACAGGGATCCTAGCCAGTAGTCTCCGGATCAACGACCACCACCGCTGCCCCCGTAAACCTGCCCGCCCGCAGATCATCCAACGCCTCATTGGCCTTCTCAAGCGGATAAGGATGCACCTCGGTGCGCACTGGTATCCTGGGAGCGAGAGCCAGAAACTCTTCACCGTCGCGCCGTGTCAGATTGGCCACCGAGCGCACGACCCGCTCCTCCCAGAGAATCGAATACGGGAAAGAAGGAATGTCTGTCATGTAAATACCTGCACAGACCACCGTGCCCCCTTTGCGGACCGCCCGCAGCGCGGCCGGAACGAGCTCTCCCACCGGAGCGAAAATGATAGCGGCATCGAGTGGCTCCGGCGGTGATTCATCGGAACCTCCCGCCCACACTGCCCCCAGACTCCTGGCAAACTCCTGTCCTTCCTTATCTCCTGACCGCGTGAAGGCTAGTACCTCGCGCTGCTGATAGCGAGCCACCTGGATAAGAATATGCGCGGCGGCGCCGAATCCGTAGAAGCCAAGCCGTCTGCCGCCACCGGCCATGCAGAGAGCACGGTAACCTATCAAACCGGCACAGAAAAGAGGAGCGGCTTGGAGGTCCGGGTATCCCTCGGGTATTGGAAAGCAGAAGCGTTCATCGGCGACGCACATCTCGGCAAAGCCGCCATCGATCTGGTAACCGGTGTAGCGAGCTTTGTCACAGAGGTTTTCACGATCTGACCGACAGTAGTTACACCGACCGCAACTCCCGCCCAACCACGGCACCCCGACACGATCGCCGACAGAGAACCGTGTGCTGCCTTCACATGTTTCTGCAATCGTACCGACTATCTGGTGTCCGGGAACAAGGGGCAGCTTGGGTTCGGTGAGTTCACCATCAACGACGTGCAAATCCGTCCGGCAAATCCCACAGGCAAGCACCCGGATAAGCACCTGCCCGGGGGCGGGGGATGGCACCGGCAATTCAGCTTCACGGAGCGGTTGTCCCGGTTCATCAAGAATCATGGCGCGCATTTTTTTGCCCTCTGTTGCACCGTTGCAGACACCGGCAACCCCCTTTTCGAGAATGTCCTCTCACGAATGAGCCCAGGCAGGCCCTACCCATCGATCTAATGGGTGTCCTTGTACTGCTTCAACACCCCCAGAACATAATCTATATCAGCTTCGGTATGGTCAGCCGAGATCTGGAATCTTATCTCTTCATCACCCCGGGGAACGACCGGGAAGTTCAGGCCGGTGGCCAGCACGCCGTTTTCTGTCAGGTACTTTACCAGTTCGGTTGTTTTCTGCGTGTCTCTCACCATCAACGGCACCACCGGATGGGGACCTTCGATGGTCTCATAACCCAATTCCACCAGACCGCCTTCGAACTTCCTGGTCATATTGCCAAGATGCTCCAGGATTTTAAGTCCTTCCGGGCTATTGAGAATATCAATCGCCTTCATGGCGGCACTCGCTTCTGAGACCGTTATCGGGTTGGAATAGACATACATCGGAGCTGTCTCACGCAAATACTCAACTATTGTGGCCGATGCCACCACAAAGCCGCCGTTAATACCGAAGGCCTTGCCCAAAGTGCCTATGAGGATATCCACTTTGCAATTCGTGTATTGCTCGGTTCCCCCACCCGTTTTTCCAAGGGCACCGATACCGTGAGAATCGTCAACAATAGTTATGACACCCTCGTCAAACTCATGGTCATACTGCTCACAGATTTTGACCAGCTTATCCAGAGGTGCGTTATCACCTCGCATACTGAAAATACCGTCAGTAACAACGAGAGCCCTTTTCCCCTTGCCGACGCACTCTTTAAGCTTCACCTCAAGATCCGCCATGTCATTGTGTTTGTATATCGCCTTGGCCGCCGGTCGGGAAAGTCTCATCGCCTGGATGATGCAATTATGGTTCAGTTCATCACTAACAAACACGGTTTCGTTTGTCGTCAGCGGCACGATGACACCCAGGCTCGTCACATACGCCGAGCTGAAAAGCATCGCCGCTTCCCGGCCAAGGAAGCTGGCTATCTTCTTCTCCAGTTCAACATGCGGCGCGTAGGTACCGCTGATGAACCGGACTGAACCCGGTCCGGCGCCGAATCTCTTGGCAGCCTCTTCCTCCGCCGCAATGACGTCTTCACGCAGGGACATACCAAGATAGGAGTTGGCATTCATCTTGATGAACTGTTTGTCTCCTTCACCTTCAATGTAATAACGAGGACCTTTCTTGCCTTCCGCCCGCTTTACGTCCGTAATAACCATCTCTTTGCCTTTGGCGGTACCTTTTTCCTTAAGGGCATTCAGGTTCTGATTCAATACCTTGTTAAGTCTTTGTACTGACATTGCTCTATCGCTCCTATCAATGAGTTGGCCACAAGTAGCTTGCATGTTTTCCTGTAATGTTGCTGGCAAACAGGATGTCGTAGATACTATTGCTCCCTTCATTTCCCTCGCGGGACCCAATATTGGACACTATCTGATTACTTTTCACTTCTCCAGAGTAACGATGGCGCTTGCCAATTCTTTCGTATGGGACAAAGACACCTGGATGTTTGTGATCTTCTTGGCCTCAGCGCATTCCTTCGCCTTGCCGCTCAGGACGATATCAGGCTTCCCCAGTTCGTCATTCACTATTTCTATTTCACCGAAAGCCAGCCCGTTCCGTTGGCCGGTTCCGATTGCTTTCAGGAAAGCCTCCTTGGCGGCAAAACGTGCCGCATAGTTCTGGGCGCTATACCGTCGTGATTCGCAATACTCGATCTCCCGGGAAGTAAACAGTTTCTCCTTGAGGCCCTCTGTCGAACTTATCCCTTTCTCCACTCTCGCCACTTCCACTCCGTCTATGCCAATACCAAGAATCACAGCTTAGGTCCAACCCCAAGAGTTTAGGGGGTTCTCGCCTGCTTGTCCGGAGTAGAAATACGCTCTGTCAGCTTCTCCAGCATGTCGGCTGTCATTGCACTTAGATCATAGGTAGGATCCCATCCCCATTCTTCTCTGGCCGCGGAATCATCCATGTTATTCGGCCAACTTTCCGCAATAGCCTGCCTGACCGGGTCCACGTCGTAATCCATGGTGAATTCAGGGATTGATTTCCTGATTTCAGCCGCGATAATCTCGGGGTCAAAACTCATAGCTGTGACATTAAAAGCGTTTCTGTGTTTTAATTTACCGGGATCGGCTTCCATAATATCAATGGCCGCCTTGATGCAATCCGGCATATACATCATATCCAGGAAAGTCCCCGCACGAAGATAGCACGTATACTTCTTCTTCTTGATCGCCTCATAATATATCTCGACGGCATAATCCGTCGTACCGCCCCCCGGGAGAGTTACGTTGGAAATGATGCCCGGATAGCGCACCCCGCGCACATCAACGCCAAATCTCTTATAGTAATAATCGCAGAGCAATTCACCGGAGACTTTGGTCACGCCGTACATTGTGTTCGGGCGCTGAATCGTATCCTGTGGTGTATCATCCAGGGGCGTTGTCGGGCCAAAGGCCCCAATCGAACTCGGCACAAAAACCGCACACTTGTGTTCACGAGCCACTTCCAGAACATTATACAACCCGTTGATATTCACATTCCAGGCAAGATTAGGCTTGGCTTCGGCCACCGCCGAAAGTATGGCGGCAAGGTGAAGAATAGTATCAAAATTATACTTTTTAACAACATCATTCACGGCATCCATCTTTGTGCAATCGACAATCTCGAATGGGCCTGAGTCCCGCAGCGTTTCACTTGGCTTTGTCCGGTTCACGCCTGCTACGACATTGTCATTGCCGTATATTTTGCGTAGTTCCATTGTCAATTCTGATCCAATCTGTCCCACAGACCCGGTTACCAGGATTCTTTTCATGTCGCACCACCTCACCTGTTGTAAAAGAGTTCTGCACGTATGGACGCAGGCCCGCCTTTGAGCCAACCTCTTTGTATACGCAGCATAATCTTAAGTACTAGGCCGGCAATTGTCAAACGAAAACCTCATATCTCCCCCAGCCACTCCAACAGCCATAAGCATACTGTGCGGCAACGAATTAGCCGCGCCAGACCATGTCCCCCGCACTGGACATTGGTGAGCGACGTGGATCG
>JAOZPL010000212.1 GCA_029932795.1 Candidatus Zixiibacteriota bacterium
ACACCAACGTCACCCACATAACCAAAGTCTGAACGTACCCCATTGTTTTGCAGTTCCGGATTGCCAATGATTGCCCGGGCCAGCGCATCGAGTTCCTGTCTTGTCTCTTCCACACGAGCAGAGTTGGTGACATGGTTACCGGTGCGGATGGCGGTTGCCGCGAGTATGCCTACGATAACGATCACCAACACGATCTCTACAAGTGTGAAACCGCTGCTGTTTCTCATCCGGTTCATATAAAACCTAGCTGATCGGAGGTGTCGGGTTTCTTTGGAACCCGACCTGCCTTGACTATTTCATATCGCTCTGTCGTTTCAATCCTTATGCTCGCCTGCCTCAGCTACTGTATTCAACTACCGCCCAGACCTGTGTGCAGCGGGCGGGGTGTGTCGATTTGGTGGTTCGCAAGCGGACGCCGATCTCCATATTCTCGACCTCTGAGATGGTCCAGGCAGCACCGGTAGAGGGATTCGTGGTCCACTGGTGGCTGTAATCTGCATATGAGTTGCCTAGTGTTTCTTCCGATCCTTCATACTCGGTTCCGTACGTGCGCAGGACAACCTTGGCATACGCTGTTTTGACGAACCTCCTGGCTCGAATGTGGATCGTCACCGAATTGACGGTACAGGAGGTACCGGCAGGATTGGCTGTATTGTACGTGTCGGTACCGTATGATGTCCCGGATGATTTCACATACGTGGCGTCATCATCAGCACTGGTTTCATCCACACATTGCCAGTTGGATGAACAGCCGTCGGTAACCAGCCCGGTTGCGGTCCCCACCCCTTGCGGACGAAGCGTGTCCGGGTTGCAGCTGCTGATGCCGGAAAAATGGGTAGCAGCAAAGAGGTATTCGTTTGCTGTACTGCTTCTGTGTCGGGGCAGAATCGTGACATAGCGAAACAGAGTGTCGACGTTGGGAGTGTATATGATCCTCAGTGCATGTTTTCCCACCGGCAGGGAGTCAAGAGTGAAAACGCCCGTGGAGTCCGGGTGATACGTTTTGGTTACCGTGCCGCCAGAGCCGTCGGGTATTGTGATCTTGATATCCACCGAATCGTCGTAGGTAGAACCCGGAAGAGAGTCGTTGACATCCTTGATTGTTCCCTTAAGTTGGTTCAGCAGATAGTCAGAGGTGGCATCGGCGATTTTCTTCGTTATAGTGGAGCCGCTCCCCGATGAAGTGATCGTGACACCGCCAGAATAGCTGTAAGCCGTGCCCCATTCATCCGTCTTGAAGCCGGTGTTATCCTGTGAAAACCCTGGTGGCAGATATGGCCCGTCCCAGGTAGCATAGCTGCCGGGATTCTGGTACAGAGCCTGAAGGTTTGCGGGAAAGGCTCCAATATCGCCAAAGTAACCAAAATCTGAACGGACACCACCATTCGTGATAGCCGGGTCACCGACAATGGCACTGGCCAGCATCTCCATTTCACGTTCGGTCCTGGTTCGGCGAATATCCTCCACCGTGACATTCATGGCCTGCATGGCGATAGCGGCCAGGATGCCGATGACGACAACCACCACCAGGAGCTCAATCAGGCTGAAACCGGTTTTGTCAGAGCTAAAGTGCTTCATCTCAAGGCCAGACATTCTTGAACAGGTGAACTTCGGTAAAAGAGTCCTGCCCGGGGTTAATTCCCACTTTGCGCGTGAGGGTGTCGTTATCCGGAATATACACGATTCTCAGTGTGTGTATCCCGATTGGGATGGAATCAAACTCAGCGAACCCGTCGGTGCCGGGAAACCTGGTCTTGGTTGTTGTACTCCCGGAGCCATTGGGGCAGGTTAACAGGAACTTGACCGAGTCTTTGTAGGCTGCGCCCGGAGGTGTCCCGCCAAGGTCGGTGATCATTACCGCGACTTTGTTTATCAGAAGATCCCCTGTCGAGTTAGCTATTTCGCGGGTGATGGTAGTTCCGCCGCCGGTGGATGTTAGGGTGTTTCCCGCGGAATAGCTGTAGGCTTGCCCCCAGGCATCGAGCTTGAACTGCGTATTGGAACCGTCGATTGAAAAGTCATCCTGTATGTATGGCCCGTCCCAGGTGGCGTAGCTTCCGGGATTGGAGACCAGGGCGTCCAGGTTAGGTGGCATGGAACCAACATCGCCGACATAGCCAAAATCAGTTCGAACACCGCCGGAGACCAGATTCGGATCTCCTGCGACGGCCCAGGCCAGGCGATCTAATTCCCGTTTGGTCTCTTCCACCCGCGCGGTGTCGTTAACGCTTCGCAGTGATTTCATAGCGATTGAGGCGATGATCCCGATGATGATTATCACCAGAACCAGTTCGATGAGCGAGTATCCCACCTGTGACTGAATCCTGCGCATATAAACTCCCACCGTCTCAGAGTCGCG
This sequence comes from Candidatus Zixiibacteriota bacterium, assembly GCA_029932795.1. Lineage (GTDB taxonomy): Bacteria > Zixibacteria > MSB-5A5 > GN15 > FEB-12 > JAOZPL01. The sequence goes on from JAOZPL010000212.1 coordinate 2,360, forward strand.
TCTGCTTAAGTATCGGCAAAATCATGGAGTCCTTGCAGGGGACCGATTGACTGGCCAAGCCAGGGCAGATCCGGCCATGATCCCTTGAGATACCCCAGATGCCGGGTGTTCTTTGACAGGTGGATCACCGTGGGCCTAAAGAGGGCTTGACAGCACATTTTGTTGTGGACAACAGGAATCTGTTTTACTATTTTCAAATTGGAAGAGGGAATGCGCAAGGAATGTTTCTGTATCCTGCTGGTGTTGTAAAATGCACGAATAAGCATAATTGGAGGCGAGAGAGATGAGACTATCACGGAAAGCTGACTACGCATTGAGAGCTATCCGGTACCTTGCCAATCTCCCCAAAGGGAAGCTTGGTTCGATAAGTGCTGTTGCTGAGGCTGAAGCCATACCGCGCGAGTTTCTGGCTAAAATCCTCAAAGACCTGACGCGTGCGGGTATCCTGATGTCGTTTCAAGGAGTAACCGGCGGGTACCGGCTATCCAGACAGCCAAAGGAGATCTCTTTTCTTGATGTGATTGAGGCAATTGAAGGGCCAATACACATTAATCTGTGCACCGAGGAAGGTGACTGCCCATGTAGTGTGGCGGAGACCTGCCAGATGCGCGAGTTCTGGATGACGCAGGAAGATATCTTCAAGCGCGCTCTGGCCAGGCATAATTTCGGCCGGTACCGTAAGCGCCGATGGTGAGATCTGCTGGTGCTTGTCCGGTGTGCCAGTCGGGCGGTGTCCACTTCTCATTGGGAGATAATCTCGGAATACTGCGCCTTTGGGGGTTGTGCCTGTTGCCCCAACCCTGTTATATTCAGGCGGGATAAGAAGACGAGAGATGTGGCTGCAGAACCAATGCCCGTCCCTCGTGTAGAATGTGTGGGGAGGGATCTGCGAGGAGTAAGCGTATGATCAACTTCGACGATGAAAAACATAGAGTGAAAGTGGGGCTGGCCGAGATGCTCAAGGGGGGCGTGATCATGGACGTCACCTCTGCCGAGCAGGCCAGAATAGCCGAACAGGCCGGCGCTGTGGCTGTGATGGCGCTGGAGCGGGTACCCTCGGATATCCGTGCCGAGGGAGGGGTGGCTCGTATGGCTGACCTGGAGATCATCGAGGGGATCAAACGAGCGGTTACTATCCCGGTCATGGCCAAGTGCCGGATCGGGCATTTTATAGAAGCGCGGGTGCTCGAAGCGGTCGAAATCGATTTCATTGATGAGTCGGAGGTTCTTACCCCGGCGGACAACAAGTATCATATCGACAAGTGGTCTTTCAAGGTGCCGTTTGTCTGCGGTTGCCGTGATCTCGGCGAGGCGCTTCGCCGAATCTCTGAGGGCGCGGCTATGATTCGTACTAAAGGGGAAGCTGGTACCGGCGATGTTTCCCAGGCAGTCAAGCACCTTCGGGAGATCGGCTCGGTTATGAAGTCGCTCACAGTGATGTCCAGCGAACAGTTATATGGCATTGCCAAGGAGTACCGAGTACCCCTGGATCTGGTTCGGATAGTGGCTAAGATCGGTAAGCTGCCGGTGCCCAATTTCGCCGCCGGTGGGGTGGCGACACCTGCCGATGCGGCGCTGTGCATGCACCTGGGAGCCGAGGCTGTTTTTGTCGGCTCCGGTATTTTCAAATCGTCTGAGCCGGAGAAACGTGCCAGGGCGATTGTCGGTGCTATCGCCCACTGGGAGAATTACGAAATTATTGCTGAGCACTCGCGCGGTCTTGGTGATCCGATGAAAGGCATCGCTGCCGAATCCATCCCGGAGGAACACCAGCTCCAGACACGGTAGGGGGGTCGCGATAGATTTGACTTATGTAAAGCAGTCTCCGGAAGGGGTCTGCTTTTGTTGTTAGCGCGCCGGGCGGCTTCTTGATGGACGCACGTATGACGAGATGCCCCTGGCACCGCAGCTGCCTTTAGGCTAGTACCCCCGCAATTACCTTTATTATCACCTCGAAACGGTGTATATTTTGACAGTAAACCGGACGACTGTGGTTTGAGGATTTATGAAGCGGTTTGATCATCTGCATGTCGGCGTGCTGA
>JAOZPL010000213.1 GCA_029932795.1 Candidatus Zixiibacteriota bacterium
CGAGGATGTTTCCGTGGCCCCCGCCTATTTCTATTACGCCACCGAAGATGGCGAAACGGAAATCAACGGTGGCGCCAAGTACTACAGCACAGGCTCGGCCATGTGGAAAGACCTGGGCGACGCCGCTGGCGATGACGTCAACGCCATGCTGGAAGCCTACTTCTGCTCCATACCGGTTGCCGAATGGGCCTGCGATCCCGTTGATGACTGGAGCACGATCGGCCATGATTTCGCTCGTACCGGTCACTCGGGCGATGCCATCGGCGAGGCTTGGTGCGACCTGACCTTAACCTGGACTCACCAGGGTCCTTACAGCTCGAACACCGGCGCCGGCCCGATAATCTGGAATGACATGATTGTCCAGGCCTTCTCCAGTGGTACTCAGGCTGAATACGAGATTCTGGATCTGTATACTGGTGCCAAACTTGACGGCATCAGCAACACCACTCACCCGAACTCCGTCGGCGGTAACGTCCGTTGCACACCGACAATCGCCGAAGTCGCTGGTATCCCGACGCTGTTCATAGCGGGCGGTACGGCCGCGGCCGTGTCGGCGTATGACATGACAACCGTCGGTAACCCGATCGTACAGATCTGGACGGACAACCCGTACAACAGTTGCGGCGGTTTCGGTATGAGCGACCAGTTCGGATATGTCCGTTATGGTAACTTTATCGTCCTGAACGACGGCGTGATTGACGTGCTTTACTTCGGCGACGACAATTCCAAGATCTACGCTGTGGAAGCTGCCACCGGTGTGCCATACACAGGCTGGGCATTGAATCCAACGTTCCAGCTGAACGGTTACCCGATGCGTTCCGGCGCGACCGACGGAGCGACCCTGTATTACTCCACGTTCACTTCCGGTTTCGAGGGTAACGTATATGCCATCGACGCCTTCACCGGCCTCGAGGTATGGAACCTGGCCGGCGGCCCTGACGGACTGCAGGCCGATGACATCTATGACACCACCTACGTGGCCGGCAGTGAAACCTTCTTGTGCGGAACTGCCTACGACAACTACGTAGTGTATGTCTCGTCGAATTCCACCGGTGCTTCCGGGCAGGAAGGTATCTTCTATCGCCTGGATGCCACCAACGGTGGTGTTCTGAGCGCGGAACTCTCACAGCGCACCAGCGTCACCACTCCGCTGGTTGATGCGGGCAATGTCTACCTGTTCACGAACTACACCTGGGGATATCCTCATGGCGTGCTTGGTGGCCCGGTAGTTGCCTTTAGCACCAGCACGGGTGCCCTTTCATGGGCTGGCGGGCCTCCCGGAGGCGTTGGCGGTCCGTGGCAGGATTGGCTCAACTACGATGGCGTGGTGACCTGTGAGCCTGACGCCGTAGAAGACATCATTATCGGATTCTCCGGTGGTGCCGACGGCGACCAGGGCTACCTGACGTTCCTGAGCAATGCTGACGGGAACGAGCTGTTCCATCGTCGTATCGACCATGGCGCAGGCGCCAATGTCGGCAGCTCCGGTGCTCTGGCTACGGATGGACTTGGTGATATCCACGTAGTCTTTGCCGATCAGGGAACGACTGCTATCCCGGCGACACTGTACAACCTGGAAAAAGTAGAGGACCGTCCTCGTCTTGAGGTTCTGCGGTGGTCCGCCGCTCAGGCGGTACCTTTCAATTCGCCGTGTGATACGCTGGTTACCTTCCCGGCGATGTACTACAACTCCGGCTGCGCGGATCTGATCGTCTCGATGGTTGCTGACGACAGTTCGAATGGCGTCACGGTCGGCTCTCCGGCCATCGCCTCCGTCGACGATCAACTGGTGAGCGACGCCAGCTCAATAGCTGACTGGATGACTAACAAGAGTGCGGCCTTTGGCAAACTGCCGTTACGCTACGGCCTGGGTCCAGAAATCGACCTGGAGAACATGGTGAGCGATGCAGCCCCTGCCTCTGACCGTGACATGATCAACCGTGCCGCCCTGGCCGTGCCTGCGTTCCTTATCGAGCAGGGCACTTATCCGGGCGACGTATTCGATCCGCCGGGTGGAAACATTGTCACCGCTCCGGGAGATACCTCCGGTATCACCGTGCGAGTGATCGGTTGCGATATTCTCCGTGGTCCGTGGCCGTTCTATGTTGAGTTCGCGACTCATAACGATCCGGACTACTTCATGAACGACAACACCCGTAAGCCGCAGGTCAGGCTGACCCTTGTCGGCGGCTGTTTGATTGACACCACCACTCTCGAATTCGGGATGGACGGTGTCAACTTCCAGTGGGTCGTCAACAGCGCCCGTCTGGGCACCGGCGACTGGGATCCGCACGAACTGGACATCGACGGCTATGTTGAATGCTTCTATCAGGGCCTTCATCTGTATGCCGTCAGTAAGCGTCGTATCGCCCTGAACACCCAAGACTGGTGGTCAGGTGGTGAAGAAGACGACAGCTGGTGGTCCATCCAGGCAGATCCCAACTACATGGACAACGACTGCAAGCCGTATCTGTCAGCAGATACGGAGCTCGTTGAGATGTATGATCCGGCTTTCGACGTCTACACCATGCTCAAGGGGAACATCGTTCACAAGTCCTACATCGACTCCGTCCAGAACTTTGACGACGGCTTCGGTGGCTGGGATTGGGAGCTCTACAAAGAGGCACCGTTTGATCAGGATTCCACCATGGGGCTCTACGCCAACACGCGCACCATTGGTGTCCTCAACGACACCATCTCCTCTGGCGGCCTGTTGAACAACTGCCACGTAGAGATCATGGAGTTCCACGAGAGAAACGGTAACGCTGTTCCTGGCTGGAAGTTCGGTACTTTCATTGACCACGACCTGTATGGTCACGTGACCGGTGGTGCTTTCGACACGACGGCAATTGATCGTGATGTCTCCGCTGCCTGGGTTTATGACGGCGCTACCCGGACCGATCTGGTCGCCGGGTTTATCAAGCTGCCGTTTGGCCCCGGTTACGAGCCGATCAAGAACGTGGTGCCGATAGAGCGCGCGCAGTCGGTGACTTCCGGAGACCGCATCTACTTCGACTCGGCCTACTTCTACATGAGCCTGCCTCCGGGACAGACGCACGGTCACAATATGGACGGTGCTGACGACCAGGATGCGTTCTATACGCAGGTCGAGCACGACTTCACCCCGTACGATACCTTCACCTTTGCCGTAGCCACCTTCATTTTGGACGGCATTGACAGCGCGGCGTTCTCCGATGAGAAAGTCGCCCCGCTTGCCAAGCTGCTCAACAAGATGGTCGGTTTCGGCCGTGGTGATATCGATGACGATGGTGATATCGGTCTCAGCGACATTATCGGTCTGTCCGAATACGTGGCTGACACTGCCGCATACCCCGGTCCGGTTCCGTTCAAACATCTCGGTGACGTTGACGCGGATGGCGACGTTGACATTGACGACGTTCTCTATCTGAATGACTATTACTTTGATCCTCTGGCTCCGCCACCGGTTGGTGACTGGACACTCTAAACCGTCAACAGACTGTTTAGATATAAAAGAAGCGAGGGCTTTCCCCCTCGCTTCTTTTTTTGTGTTCAGGCTTCCAGTGCCATGTAGTGTGAGATTCCATTTCTACCAAAATGCCCGGGCACTCCATCAATCAGAATCAGACAGAACGGAGGGTATCCTCAAATAGCTTGACTGGTATCAAACCGTTATGATAGATTCAATCGACGGCGAAAATAAAACGGATCGATTGCACGATGACTGCTAATAATACCTTGAGAGCATTAGGCCGCCATCAACACTGGCTGGTACCGTTTCTGATAGTGGTGGCAGCATTTCTTGTCAGGCTGAGTTATCTAAACCAGATTGAGTCGATGCCAACCTTTGACAGTCCTACCATGGATGAAGGGTACCACGTAGAAGTGGCTCGTCAGATAAACTCCAGAGAGGGCCTGCCGGATGAACCTTACTTCCGCGCACCCCTCTATTCGTATTTCCTGGCGGCATCGTTTGGAGTCTTCGGCAGCTCATTTTACACCGTAAGATTGCTTCACATCGTGTTGGGTTCTCTCCTTCCCCTTATTGTGTTCTCGTTCGGTTTGAAACTGTTCAATCGGAAAATAGCGTTCTGGTCGGCTGCGATCACCATCTTCTACCCAACCTTCCTATATTATGATACTTCGTTACTCATAACCTCGTTGATGGTATTGCTGACGGCCCTTCTGGTCTGGCAATTGTACCGGTGCGATGGCCGCTCTTACATTCAGCTAATCCTGGCCGGGGTCCTGTTGGGCCTGGCCGGACTGGCCCGCCCCAATATCCTCCTTTTGGGGCCACTTCTGTTCGTCTGGGCCTGGCTGGTTCTGAGGCCGCTTGTAGGATTCAAAAAGGCATTGTTTGGATACATCCTTATCGGTATTGCCTCACTTGTAATTATCCT
>JAOZPL010000214.1:0-1217 GCA_029932795.1 Candidatus Zixiibacteriota bacterium
TTTACATTCCATCATCCTGCCCGGAACCGCCCGGTGCGCAAGAGGTGATAAAGATAAAGGAAAGCCTTGCGATCCACGAAAACATGTATTCGACAGGGGAACTCAAGCATATCGAGCAATCCCTTGTTGTGAAAACAGAAAAGGGATTAGTCGTAATTGTGGGTTGCTCCCATCCGGGTGTCGGCGATATCCTGATGGCTGCATCTCAATTTGGTGAACCATACGCCCTTATTGGGGGCCTGCACGGATTCAGGGATTTCGATTTGGCGAAGGATTTGCAACTCATCTGCCCCACCCATTGCACCCAGTATCAGTCAGAAATAGAGTCGCGCTACCCCGAGAAATATGTCAGGGGAGGTGCGGGCACAGTGATAGAGATATGAAATGGAAAGGAAAGAATATAATGACAGGTAACGGAAGAGTATCAAACAGAGTTCTGCAGATACAGAAATCCGCCATCCACGAGATGACAAGATTATCGAAGGAAGTTGAGGATGTGGCGTTCCTGTCGTGGGCCAAGCCAACCGCTGATACACCGGAACACATCAAGGAAGCCGCGGTGGCAGCTATACAGAACGGACTCGTGGGAGGATATTCCGAGAATGCCGGCTTGCTGCCGCTCCGCGAAGAGATCGTCAAAAAGCTCAGGCGTGATAACAACGTCGATGCTAATGTCTCCCAGATACTGGTCACGGTTGGCGCCATTGAGGGACTGGCCGCCACTGTAATGGCGGTGATTGACCCCGGCGACGAGGTCATTCTGCCGTCACCAACCTACTCCACCCACATCCGTCAGGTTGTTATCGCTTCCGGCAAGCCGGTTCTTGTCCCCACGGTTGAAGAAGAAGGTTTTGTGCTGGACATTCCGGCTATTACCAGGGCCATAACTCCCAGGACAAAGGCCATCATCTATTGTTCTCCGAGCAATCCCACCGGTACTGTATTTGCCGAGGAGCAACTTCGCCAGTTAGCGGATGTGGCCCTGGAATACAACCTGATGGTCATTACAGACGAGGCGTATGAATATTTTACTTTCGACGGTCATAAGCATTTCAGTATAGCATCGATTCCAGAGTTGCGGAAAAACGTGGTAAGCTGCTACACGTTTACCAAGACCTATGCCATGACCGGGTGGCGCATTGGTTATTTGCATGCCGACGAAAAGCTGATTCCACACATTACCAAGGCTCATATTCCTTTTGCTATCTGTGCGCCTG
>JAOZPL010000214.1:1227-4375 GCA_029932795.1 Candidatus Zixiibacteriota bacterium
CGCTGCTCTGGCGGCCCTGCAAGGTCCCCAGGACTGCGTCGCCCGATTCAGGGAGCATTATCTTTCGACCCGGGACGTCATGTGCCGGCGGCTTGATGATCTCGACTCCGTCTTCGAATACCACAAACCGGACGGCTCGTATCTTATGTTTCCAAAGATTAAGCTGGCTGAAGGTGCCGATTCGACAACGTTTTGCAAGAAGCTCCTTAAAAAAGGCCGGGTCTCGACCACACCGGGGATAGCCTTCGGTCCCACCGGCCAGCAACATTTGCGACTGTCCTTCTGCGTACCTGAAGAAGAGATCAACAAAGCCTTTGACAGAATGAAAACATACTTCGCTTAGTCGCGCGGGTCTCCCCTTCAGCAAATCTTGATCCCCCGTGTTCCAAGTGGCACGGCTGGACTTGTTTGGAGATGATTCAAATCACCAGTTGATCCTGACTGCCGGGTTGCTCTTTCCTCGTCTCACAAAAAGCCTGGCTGCAAGAACAGGCGAGAAGAACACCGATAACAGAACCAGCAACCATAGCCTGCCCCTGAAAATATTATAGTCTGCAAACAGTGAGCTCCACGGATGGCCCATCACGTAATGGCCAAACAGAAACTCAAAGAGGATAGTCAGCACCACCCAGAGAGCACCAATGGAAAACAGAACATTAACACTTGATATGCGGCTTTTACAAACGAATATCGAAACAACCGCGAACACCAGAACGGTAAGAATGATTGAACTCAGAACGTGAGCCATATAACTCCCGATGTGTGGGGCGATTAGCGTCTCACGCAAGATACCGTTCATGATCGCCAGAATTACAATCAGCACCCAGATACCGACAACTCTGAGAAGCAACACAGACTTTTCTCCCCATACTGTCAAGGACAACACGCAAGGTGTAAGGACCTCAGGGACTCTTGTCCCGCGACAACAACGTCTGACATATCAGTCACAAATCCTCTCCCCATAATAGGGGATGCTGCAATCCCGATGTCAACACAAAAAGGCTGCAGCATGAGCTATCTTTCAATACCCACGTCAATAGTAAGAAGACAACAGCCTTCTTTTGCGCCTTCGAATCACTGGTTTCTTGCTTGCGTTTATCCCTAAGGCTCGGTAAAATATCCTCTCGACGACAAGCTTGAAGTAAGATATGGATGCCGGTACCAGTTGGCCAACATGCAATTCGCCGTTCGTCGCTGAAACGAAGCCAAAAACTTAAATGACTTCGGTAGGAGACAGGATGTTACTCAAGGCGTGTATTATTACAGCTTATGTGCTGATCATCATCATTATCGGTATCATAGCCATGCGAAAAACCCGTTCTTTCACAGACTTTTTCCTGGGTGGTCGTAGCATTGGTCCCTGGATGACAGCGTTCACCTATGGCACGGCGTATTTCTCCGCTGTTCTGTTTATCGGCTTTGCCGGCAAGATTGGCTGGGGCTTTGGATACTCCAGTCTATGGATTGCTTTCGGAAACGCCTTCCTTGGTGTTCTGGCTGTCTGGTGGCTGCTGGGACCCAGAATCAAGCAGATGTCTGTTGAATATCAGGTTCATACGATGGCCGAGTACTTTGAAAAGCGGTACGACAGCAGATTTCTTAAACTCTTCGCCTCGGTGTCCATCTTCGTATTTTTCATCCCCTACTCAGCCACTGTGTTCATGGGCCTGTCCTACCTGTTCAGATCAACCTTTGGTATAGACTATACTCTGGGTCTGATTTTCATGGGGGGTTTTACGACCCTGTATCTCGTAATGGGTGGGTACAAATCGATGACTATGATGGATGTTGCCTTCGGAATGATTATGAGTGTCGGTGTCCTCGTATTGTTATGGAATGTCATTGACCAGGCTGATGGTCTGTCGAACATAACAGCAACACTATCGGCCATAGACCCTAAACTGACGGGAATAATCGGTCCCCCTGGTGCGTGGCCGCTCTTCTGTCTCGTTTTCCTGACCAGTGTCGCGCCGTTCGCCATGCCGCAATTGGTTCAGAAGTTTTATGCCATTAAGGATAAACGGTCTATCAAAATCGGTATGGTGGCCTCAACCTTCTTCGCAATTCTGGTTGGCGGTATAGCCTATTTCACCGGAGCCACGACCAGATTCTTCCTGTCACCCGAAACCACCCCCAATGCCTTTGACAATAGCAAGCCGATCTTTGATGCCCTGATGCCGGAACTGTTGACCAATGTGATCCCCGACACCCTGTCAGTTCTGATACTTCTGCTGATACTGTCGGCCTCCATGTCAACCCTGGCAGCGCTGGTGTTAATCTCCAGTTCCTCCGCGGCGAAGGATGTCTATGCGGGATTCATCAACAAAAACGCTCCCGACAAACGACTGACGCTGCTGATGAGGCTCTTCAGTGCGTTTTTCGTCATTCTTTCCGTGCTCCTTGCCTATTACAAACCATCAACCATCGTCAGCATACTGGGAGTTTCCTGGGGAGCAATCGGTTCAGTGTTTCTGGGCCCGTTCTTATGGGGATTGTTCACAAGAAGGGTGAACCGATTCGGCGCGATCTCTTCATCGACAATCGCTTTAGCCACTTGTCTCATTCTTTATGTGCGAGGTATGCCGTCCCCTCAGGCGGGGACAATCGGGATGATGGTTTCCCTGGCCATCAATCCGATTTTCAGTCTCCTGAAACCACGATGAAGCCGGAGCCACGAGGACGCAGCGCAACGCAGAAGGGTTTACGATGCCACCTAGCGCGACCCAGGCAAGGACAGTGCTTCCTCTGGATAGTCCTTATCACGCACTAACGTAGGACTTTTGTGCGATAATCATTACCTCTATTTCATCCAGGTCAATCGGGCGTCGGCCCCAATTGCCTGCCGTCCCACCCCAGATATGATTGACGTTAAAGCCCGCCTGCCGAAACAGCAGTTCCAGCTCCGTCGGCACATATCCGCGTTCTTTGAGTACCACCTTATTCTTCCCCTGCGGCGTGTTGTATTCCTCAGAGGACGTTTCAACCATTGTGATTGGGTCAAAGCGCCCCTCCACCACATCTTTCTGAGAGTGCTTTCGCACCACGGCCAGGGCATTGATGACAGTCAGGATAAGTTTGGCACCTGGCTTGAGTACGGAGTAGATGTTGTTAAGTATGGACAAGTCATGCTTCATGGGGTCATCATCCA
>JAOZPL010000011.1:0-3883 GCA_029932795.1 Candidatus Zixiibacteriota bacterium
AATATATGCTCTTATCAGGGGACGGGTTATTGTAACCCGTCCCCTTTTTTATCGTCTGTTCGTTGAGGTCTTACTGTTTCTGTGGTGCTAGGGGACCCCTCTGAACTCCTAAACGCCGACAGGCTGTCACGCGGGGTCGCATGACAGCACACGCAATGTGTAGCACATGCGATGTGTTTCTCATTCACCGAACACGAGGGCCTGGAACTTGTAGATAACGGCGTCGGGGAGTTTGTAGGCGTCCTTGTGAACGCCGGCCTTGCGGCACGTTTGCTCCAGAAACTCCGTTCTGTTCCAGCCATACTCGGTGGCGACCTGGGGGAGCAGAAGCCCGCGCTTGTTGCCAAGGGTAAGCATCAAGCCGTCGCGGCCAACTTCAATCTCGTCCAGTGACTCTATCTTCTGAAGGGGCGTCAGGTAGGAAATATCGATACTCAGTTTGGCGAGCTCCTCGAGTTTCACCGGTTGGAAGCGGCTATCGGCCACGGCTGCCTGAATAGCGCAGATTGACACGGTCTTGTACAGAGCCTGATCGGCGACAGTGTGCCCGATACAGCCTCTCAGGTGACCGTCCCGCTTAAGGGTAACGAAGGCGGCTCCGGGTCTCTGAAGATACTCCGAGACCTCAAAATCAGGGATCGAACCATCGGCCAGATAGGTTTCGATGGATTTTCGGGCAATCTCCAGCAGTTTTGTCTTATCCGACTCTGACAGTTGAGAGGCTGGCGTTTTCTCACTGTTGTTCGCTCCACTGCCGGGGTTTTCCCTGACGTTGCTTTTGCTTCCGGGTGCTGCTTTGTAAATCGCAGCCGCTACATATCCCACGACAGAGCTCTTGTCGCCCGACATGTCGCCGGAATCGCCGTATTTCAGGATTTTGACTCGGTTGGCCCCTTTGGCGATGGCTGCCCTCATCACAGCTATCATTGGGCCGCCGCCGCAGGCCTCGACCGTACCCTTTTGCAACTGGCGCTCCAGCCGATCGGGGTCGAGCTGTTTGAGACATTCAATGCCGAGAGAATCCATCTTCCAGCCTTCCCTGGCGGGCCGGTAATGCTGCCAGTCGGTAGAGGCGATCATTATCGTGCTGGAGTCAAGTTTCAACGTTTTCAGGGCGTCCGTCAGCAACTCGATAGCTGTCTTGTCCGGTTGACCCATTACCACCGGTACAAGGCGGAAGTCTCTCAAAACCGTTTGAAGGTACGGCAGTTGTACTTCGAGGCAGTGTTCGGTAGCGTGGGCCCGCTCGTTGATAGTGATGTCCTCATTTGTCTCTAGGAGTTGGCGGCAGAGGTTATCATCGCAAGGGACCATGCCCAGCGGCGTTTTCCACTGGACGCCCGGCCCGTAAACTGAAAGTCCCCTGAACCGGTATCTATGCGATGGCCCGCAGAGGATCACTTTGTCAACGGGGGAGTCCTTCAACATGTCATAACTGTAGGCCGCGATCTGTCCGGAATAGACAAGTCCTGCGTGCGGGACAATCAAGGCGATAAGCCGGCCATCGATGGCCGCCTCGCCCTTTGCGTTCTCCAGGTGGTCCCGTACCATCCCTGCCAGTTCAGCGCTGTCCGCAGGATAAAATGCGCCGGCCACTGCCGGCGGTCTCATCTCTGCCTGCGTATTCGTCAGGAGGAAGAGGCTGAGGAGGCAACAAATTATACAGAATACTACTTTGTTCATAGGTTTACCTCTTTGATAGGATGCAGCCGGTTGGGCAGTGTGTCAAGGGAAAGCTGTTGTCGTTTTTCTCAAAAGGTGTATAATTGTTATATTAGCAGGGTAGCTGTCATCAAGTATACAGGTGACGCTCCGCGAGGCGGCCTCAGCCGGGAGAGTTACAGGGTAATGCTGTTGGCTGGAATGTTGGCCCTGTCAGGCGAGAAAGAGGTGAGTCGAGCCTGGCGAAAGTATCTTCCTTCGGGAGTGATTGGCATGAAGACCAATTGCATCGCCCGCAAGCTCAACTCGACACCGGTAGCTCTGGCAGAGGCAGTGTCACAGTTGCTGGTTGAAGCCGGATTTGATGAGAATGACCTCGTCATCTGGGAGCGAACCAACCGGGAACTGGTCCAGGCCGGATACACGCTTAACGCGGCCAGCACGGGACTCCGTTGCCTGGGTACTGATGCCAATGGAGTCGGGTACAGCCGGGGCTTTTACAGTTCGGGGGATGTTAGTTCATTGGTTACCCGCGTGCTGACCGATATCGTTGACTTCAACGTGAACCTTTCGGTTCTCAAAGACCACTCAGTTGCAGGCTTATCTGCCGGTCTGAAAAATATGTATGGTGCAATTCATAATCCGAACAAGTACCATGACAATAACTGCGACCCGTTCTGTGCTCACATCTCGAATCTGGAACCGATACGGAAGAAAAACCGCCTGACAATACTTGATGCCGTCAGGGTTCAGTATGAAGGCGGGCCGGGGTTTGTGGCGGAATACATGTCGTACTATAATGGCGTAATAATCTCCGATGATCCGGTAGCCGCCGATCGCGTCGGGCTGGAGATACTGGAGAGGATACGTCGGCAGAATGGCCGGCCACCGCTGGAGAAAGCCGGCCGACCCGTCAAGTATTTGAACTCGGCGCAAGCGCTTGGTCTGGGGCAGGCTGATATGGATCGGATTGAGGTGGTTGTACTTCGTGTTGGTGAGGATGGCAGGCCGCAGGCCGGGGAGCTTTTCTAATGAAGAGAAGAACCTTTCTCCGTTATCTGGGTTGCGGTGCGATAGCCAGCGGCATCTCCCAGACGGACCTGCTTCCGGAGATGCTGGGGGGCCTGCAGAACGCGTGTGCTTTTGATTTCACCAAGAAGCTGTCATCCGTTGAAGCGCGGCATTATAAGAAGTTGCCGGGGGGAGGCATTGAGTGTGGTATCTGTCCCCGTCACTGCCGTGTTACCGATCTGGAACGGGGATTCTGCGGGGCGAGAGAGAACCGGGGGGATGTGTATCATACACTGGTCTATGGCTTGCCGTGCGCGTTAAATATCGATCCAATCGAAAAAAAACCGCTGTTCCACTTCTATCCGGGCACGACCGCGCTATCGCTGGCCACTGCCGGTTGTAATGTCGACTGCAAGTTCTGCCAGAACTGGGATATCTCACAGGCGCGCCCGGAGCAGACGGATAATCTTGATCTGCCCCCTAAAGAACTGGTTGATATCTGCGCCCACCGAGGTGTGCCAACTATAGCCTATACCTACTCCGAGCCGGTGATCTTTTACGAGTACATGTATGATACGGCAGAACTGGGGCACAAGGAGTCAATCAAGTCGGTCATGATTACAGGTGGCTATATCGAGGAGAAACCGCTGGGGGACCTGTTGCCGCACCTTGACGCCGTGAAAGTGGATCTGAAAGCGATCCGGGAAGACTACTACCGGGACGTTGTCCGGGGGGAGCTGAAACCGGTTCTGGACAGATTGATTCAGATTAAGAAGTCCGGGATGTGGCTGGAGATTGTCTATCTGGTGGTACCAACGCTGAACGATACGGAATCTGAGTTCAAAGAGTTGGCCCTCTGGCTCAAAGAATATCTTGGAACTGAGACGCCGGTTCATTTCTCGCGGTTTCATCCCCAATACCTGCTGAAAAATCTCCCGCCGACTCCGCAGAGGACGCTGGAGATGGCCTACGATATCTGCCGCGCGGAAGGACTAAAATTCGTATATCTCGGAAATCTGCCCGGACATCCTGCCGAATCAACCTATTGCCCCGAATGCGGTGAGATGTTGATTGAGCGTCGGGGATACCGGATTTATCAATACAATCTCGAAGGTAATCGCTGTCGTAAATGTAAGAGAGTAATTCCCGGCCTGTTCTAAATGAACCGCAAGGCGTTCCTACTCGGTTTCTTTGCCACCGGAAGCCAGGT
>JAOZPL010000011.1:3893-15889 GCA_029932795.1 Candidatus Zixiibacteriota bacterium
TTGAACGGCGATGAGCTATTTATCGGGACGGCTTTTTTCGGCTGGTTAATAGCGGTTGCGCTCGGTGCCTATCTAGGCGGCAAGGCGCGTTTCAGGGTCCGACCGGGTGTTCTGTTCCTGGGCGGGGTCATCCTTCTGCCGGCAGTTCTCATCGCAGTGCGTATTTCGCCTCTCGCCGTGAATGACATCGTAGGAGAGATCATTCCCTTCAGCACGGCCGCGCTTATATCGAGTGTTATGATGCTGCCTGTCGGTATCGTATCCGGCTGGCTTTTCCCGTCCATTACCGACGAAGGCGGTAGCGCGGCTGCTTCGATCGTACAGGTTTATCTTTTCGAGGGGATAGGAGCCTTTGTCGGGGGCGTGCTGATTTTAACCCTGGTAGGCGGGGTGGTATCAACACTGGAGATGGCAGTTGTGCTGGGGGTTATTGTAATTGCCGGTTATCTTCTTTTATGCCAAAGTTGGAGGATGACGATAGCGGTTATCACGGTAGCGGGGGTGATAGTCCTTCTTTTTGTTGTGCGACAGCTCGTCCCGCGGTTTGACGTCTTTATTGACGGCGTCAAGTACGGATCATATAAGGTTGAAATATCTTTCGATACCCACTACGGGCATCAGGCTGTTCTGTTGCGGGACAGCACACATGTACTTCTCACTGACAATACCATAGAGGCTGTTTGTCCCGATCTGCTGACATCTGAGAACCTGCTGATTCCACCTCTGGTGTATAAGCCATCGGCGCGGGAGATTCTTTTTATCGGCCGGACGGAGTTCGGCGTCGGGCGACTTGCTGACAGTCTGTCGGGAATATCGATCACGCAACTGGATCCGCGCTATCTGCTGTCAAGTGTGCTGGATGAGGTTATATCTCCCATGGGTAGTGTTAAGAGAATCAATGATGACCCGGTGGCATATTTCTCACGCAGACAGGGACTCCAGGCATACGACATTATTGTTTTGAATCCCGGTGAACTGGACAATTACAAGAATAGTCGCCTGATAACCAGGCGGTTTCTGATAACCCTCAGGTCATTTATGAAGGACGATGGAATCCTGTACGTTCCCACGCGATATGACACCGATCGCTACATTATCTCCGAAGAGAAAGAGTTGCTATCCTTGATAAACAATGTCATAAAGGGCACGTTTCGTTATGTCGGGCTCTGGCCGGGCAGTATGACTCTGTTTTTTGCATCTGATGCTCCCTTGTTTGACATTCCTTACGATTCCATGAAAACGAGACTTGACGTTCTTGAGTATTCTCCACAGTACATTAACGAGAACTACCTTGATAACAGACTGGATGAGTTCAGGGTGGCACGGCTGCGAGCCGCTGTTGCCGGTTCTGACCGAATCAGCAGTCTGGATCGGCCGCTTTTGGCTCATTACCAGGCTCTGTATCGCGCCAAAACCAGCAAATTCGACAAGGGTTTGATCAAATTGGTTCTTACAAAACCCGGTTGGACTGTCGCCATTCCCCTGTTTATCCTGTTGTTCTTCGCGTGGGCAGCCATATCCGGAAAGCGAAGACGCCGGTACGGGCTGTTTTTGTATTTTACAGCCGGATTGGTTTCGCTGTCACTGGAGTTGTTATCATTCTATGTCTATCAGTCAACCGCGGGCTCGCTGTATTCGGAGATGGCTGTCCTGATTGGAGCGTTCATGCTGGGGCTGGCTCTGGGAGCATATTATACGATGAAGCGGAAGCGGAAAAGTCAGGGGCTGGGTGCCTTGCTCACCCTGCTGGTTCTGACTTTAGCATTCCTGGTCAGTTACTGGCGCATATCACCACCGCTTCTCCTTCTCTATCATCTGCTGTTTCTGTTTATCGCTGCCGCAGCGACCGGCAGTCTGTTTGTAGCGGCTACTGACCGTTACTATCCGGAAGGATCGGCACGGAACCGGGGTGCCGGTTATGCCTGTGAGCTGGTCGGCTCTTCGGTTGGGGCGCTCTTCACGACGACCGTGCTGTTGCCGTTGATTGGTCTGCAATGGCTGCTGATATCTTGTGCAGCGCTGATTGTCGTCGCGTTGCTCGGTACGTTTGCAGCGGCAAGGTCAGCCTGAGAGTTCAGGCATTCGGTTGAACAGTATCTCTCTCTTTTCTCCGTCTTTTCAGCAGGATCTGATTGCGCTGTGATCGTGACTCGCCGACGGAGGTGATGTAGATGGCCAGTTTATCAACTATGGGACAGGCGTACTCGCAGGCGCCGCAGCCGGTGCACAACTCGGGATCGATATAAGGACGTTTAACAATAACCTCTTTGCCTTCCCGGTTCGAGACCTTCTCCTCTTTCAGATAGATCGCTTTGGGGGAGGTGGGGCACCACTCCTCACAGACAATACAAGGGGTGGCCATGGCCCACGGCAAACACCGTCCGCGGTCAAGGAAGGCGGTTCCGATTCGATTGGGGAGTATTTCTTTGTCACCGACTTTCTCCTTCAGACTGAGCTCCGCAATGGCACCGGTAGGACAGACCTGAGTGCACAGGGTACAGGTGGGTTCACAGTATCCAATCTGGGGAATGAGGATCGGCGACCAAATGCCTTCCGCGCCCGCTTCGAGAAATGTAGGGTGCAGCGCATTGTTCGGGCAGACCCGCATGCATTGACCGCACCGGATGCAGCGAGCAAGGAAATCACTCTCCTCAACCGATCCGGGGGGACGAATCAGCCGGGGATTGGCGTTCACATCAAAGGCGTCGCCGGAACGCAACAGCGGCAACAGGGCCAGGCCCCCGGCCAATGAGCCTATTACCTTTCTCCGTGAGACGTCTATCTTCGGTGTGCCGTCTGGATTGGTCTGAGAGGTCTTCTGGTTCGGGAACAGCTTGAATCTTAGCGAGCCGCTGGGGCATGCCGCCTGACAGTTCAAACAGAGGTGGCATTCCGTCTGGCGCCACTTCGAGCCGATCTCAGGGTTATCCGCACCCTGACACGCCAGCAGGCATTGCCCACAATGATCACAGGTTGACTCACGCTTTTCAAGGCCGAGGATGGCAAAACGGGAGAAAATGCCAAGCAGCGCGCCCAGGGGACAGATGGCCCGGCACCAGAAGCGAGTGAAGATGCGGTTGAGAGACAGGATGATTATGAAGAAAAGGCCGATGATTACAATCGTGTGAAAGTGAGCCTGACGAAAGGGCAGTAGCACGGGTGAGATGAGATCATAGGTCAATTGGACAACTGCAGCGAGGGGACCGATGCCGGTCGCTTTGCTCCACTCCAGCAGTCCGGCGGCGGCGGTGTGAATTGTCGGCAGAATGAAGGTGCCGATAGATCGAGCCAGTAACGACAGTGGGTCAAGCAAACCTATCTGAAGACTTCCGACCAGCGCCGCGCCAAGGAAAAAGAACAGGATGTAATACTTGATCCTCTGGTATTTCCGGTACCGGTTTGATTCCATCTTGCGGGCACCTTTGCGACGGAGTCGCTCCGAAGGGATTTCCGATATCCAGTGATTGAGTGCCCCCATCGGACAGACCCAGCCGCAGAAGAAGCGCCCCAGAAATATCGTGGGAATCAGGATGACCAGCGACCACAACAGCCCCTTATAAACGGTGCCGGTGGCGAGCAGGGTAGCCAGAGCTACGAGCGGATCAAACTCCAGCGCGATAGAGACCGGGTATGGAAGTCGTATGTCCGTAGCGGCGTCAGGACTGAAGTTTACCTCGAAATTCGTTTTGAGTATCAGCCAGAAGAATATTAGGAAAAAGACAACCTGTGAACAGCGGCGGAGATTTCTAACAGTCTTGACTGTCATCAGACGAGTTCCTTGTAACCTATTGACCGGTAGTCAATATTTCCCAGACCGGACTTTTCGGCCAGTGTGATATGACCAACCTGCTCGGCGCTGAGGCCAAGAAACTCGACGGCTCTGGCATCGGCGGCCACCTGATCGGTGGCGCAGATAACAGAGTCCTCGTGGGCGACATCGTCGAGTGACCCACCGGTGGGACCGCCTCGCAGGAGCACTCGGGTGGCATCAACCACTGTCAGAGTGGGACGGCAGAAGGCGGCCAAATCAACAATTGACTGGTCTATTTCCTGATGGAGCTGGTTGCGGCGACCACCGAGGATACCGTAAAGGTTCTTCATGCCTATTGTACAGCCAGATAGTGAGTGGTGCTTGGTTATCGGCATATTGATCAAACGGTCCGTGTGGATGAAATACTTCAGAACCGGCCAGACAGTCAGGAGTTCGCCGTCAAACTCGGTCTGCATGAAATCCTCCTTTACCGGAAGGATGACACGGCCACCTGCTTTCTCGGCTGCCTGTCTGATGCCGGAGCGGAGAAAACAACGCCGCGCCTCGTTGCAGGTGACATCCGTTACAATGACCTCGGAGGCGCCGGCGGTCAGGCATAGTCTCACCATTTCACCGACCAGAAGGGGATTGGTCGTGGCTGCCTGCTCCGGTGTTCGGTCCCATCCGATATTAGGCTTAACTGTAACTGTTTCACCGGGTTGGACGAAGCGTCTGATCCCGCCAACGGTGTCCAGGGCGGTGTTGAGAGCCGCTATGTGGTCAGCATTTCTGGCCAGTGCTATCTGGGGGAATGATGTATCAGGCGCAACGCGGAAACTGTGCGGCTTTGTGACAATAGCAATGCGGCTTGCGGTCTCGCGGTTGTGGAACAGCAATCCGGTCCCGCCGGTAGCGACTGCCAGGGCCAGAGCCTGTCCGTTTTTTTTCAGAAAATCACGTCGTTTCATATTGCTGGGTACCGGATGCAAACCTGTGCCAATATTTCAGATGATTGTACTGTGGGCAAGCTGCCAGCCGGGTGTGTGGTACTCTACTCGAACACCTTTTTTCACAATAATGGTGTATTTTCTTGCTCCTGCTTTGCTCTTTTATATTATATTGCTTCTGCGACAGGAATCTTATTCACAGGCCAAATCGATTGACCTATCACAATGTGCTTCTTGATGAGATCGCAATAAACTGCTGAAGAGGGAGGTGATGCTGTAAGTACTTGTGTAATATCTATGGGGGAGTTCAGGTAACATGGTTCGTTTAGTTGGAGGTTTTGTTGCGAAAGGAGACTTCGAGTGAAGAAATATTTGCTGTTTTGCATGGCTATTGTTCTTCTCCTCTCATCGGTGTCTCTGGCTGAGAATTTCAAGGTCAAATCCCTCCCCGATAAGCCAGCCTTGACCGGCGAAGTCGAATACGTTCCGGGGGAGATACTGGTAAAGTACAAAGAAGGTGTTTCTTCCCAGAGGATGGCTGATCTCAGCAGTTCTCTTGGAACTTCGATCTTGTCGGTACACCGCGGAGGGGTCAGGAAGCTCAGTGTTCCTGCGGGGAAAACAGAGCGTGAGATGATCGCTCTTCTGGAGCGTGACCCGCGTGTTGAATATGCTGAACTGAACACGAAGTGTCACGCTTTCATGACACCGAACGACCCGTACTACAGCCCGTACCAGTGGCATTTCCCGCAGGTTAACTGCCCTGCAGCCTGGGACATATCTACAGGGACAGGCGTTGTGGTAGCGGTTCTGGATGCCGGGATAGCGTATGAGGATTATCCTGTACCAGCCTATGAGTCCAACACGGTTCAATCTGGTGTCACCAGCTATGAACAGGCACCGGACTTTGCCGGAACTGCTTTTGTTCCGGGGTATGACTTCATCAATGATGATAGTCATCCCAATGACAACAACGGACACGGGACCCACGTGGCGGGGACGATAGCACAGACGACCAATAACAGCTACGGTGTGGCGGGAATGGCCTTTGATTGTTCACTGATGCCAGTGAAAGTACTCGACTATACGGGTTCTGGAAGTGCCAGTTCGCTCGCTGACGGACTGTATTGGGCTACGGACAATGGGGCTCAGGTAATCAATATGAGTTTAGGGTGGTCACCGGGTTACAATCCTGGACCTACAGTTGAGAATGCTATCATCTACGCATACGACCACGGCGTTGTATTGGTAGCATCTTCAGGAAACGCGGGTGTCAGCCCAGTATCGTATCCTGCAGCCTATTCTCAAGTGATTGCTGTGGGGGCTACCAGGTACGATGATCAACTTGTAGATTATTCTCAGTATGGCAGTGAGCAAGAGCTGGTGGCGCCTGGTGGTGATCTGGATGTGGATCAGAACGGTGATGGCTATGGAGATGCTGTCCTCCAGCAATCGTTCGATCCCTATGATCCCGGGCCTCCAGAGGTTCTTGCCAATCCGACAGTTTTCGGCTGGTGGTTCTATGTGGGCACTTCCCAAGCCTCGCCGCATGTCTCTGCTCTGGTGGCGATGATGATCGCCAATGGTCAGACCGGCATTGAGAATATTCGGACTATTCTCCACGAAACATCTGTAGATCTTGGTGCAACAGGATGGGATCAATACTACGGGTATGGCCGGATTGACGCCTATGCTGCCCTTACCTATGGCGGCACTCCTCCTGTGGCTGATTTCTCAGGGACACCAACCTCAGGTTGTGTGTCTCTGACGGTCGATTTCACTGATATGTCATCGGGCGATCCGACCAGCTGGAGCTGGGATTTTGGTGACGGTGTGGGAACATCAACCGCTCAGAATCCAAGCTATACATACAACGCTGCCGGTAACTACACAGTGACCCTGACTGCGACAAATGAATACGGCAGTGATACCGAGACAAAGACCAACTATATTAGCGTCTCTGATGTGCCAGTGGCTGGCTTCTCCGGTTCACCAACCTCCGGTCAGGCACCTTTAACGGTTGATTTCACTGACGAATCCACTGGCAATCCTACTTCGTGGAGTTGGGATTTCGGTGACGGTGGGACTTCTGTCGATCAGAATCCGACATATACTTACAATGATTCTGGCGACTATACTGTCACGCTGACGGCGAGCAACGCCTGCGGTTCCGACGTGGAGACCAAAGTAGATTACATCCATGTTGATCCGCCGGGTGGCGCCAAGGCGTTTGCCCTTTCCGACATTCCTGTAAAGGGCACCGTCTCCGGTGATTATACA
Source organism: Candidatus Zixiibacteriota bacterium (assembly GCA_029932795.1). Classification (GTDB taxonomy): domain Bacteria; phylum Zixibacteria; class MSB-5A5; order GN15; family FEB-12; genus JAOZPL01. Next base: position 10,872 of record JAOZPL010000011.1, read on the forward strand.
AATACCCACACCAGTGATAATCTGTACGAGGTAATTACAGAGAGGGAGTCAGGTGGCAAGCCTGCCAATCGTTACAGTTATCTCGAACACAAGTGGGATTTCAATGTAGCGTCCGGCACTTCGATTGCATTCTATGTTGAGGCTTATCGCCCAGATAACTCCGAAGGAGATGATTTCTCTTTCGAATACTCGACGGATAATTCCAGCTTTACGCCTCTATTAACGGTTAACAGTGCCACGGAACAAACGTACTCGGCTGCAATGCCAAGTAGCATTAGTGGTACGGTGTATATTCGCGTGGTGGATGCCGATCAAACACCAGGCAACCGGAACCTGGATGCCGTATATGTGGATTACATGTACATTGAGTCAACCAGCGGACCGGTACCGCCGGTGGCTAACTTCGACGGTTCACCTACATCAGGATCAGTTCCCTTAACAGTCAGCTTCACTGATCTCTCCTCCGGTGATCCGACATCGTGGACCTGGGATTTTGGGGATGGCGGTAGTTCCAATATTCAGAATCCCACCCATGAGTACACCGTAGCTGGTACTTATAGTGTTTCTCTGACCGTAAGTAACGCTTATGGCTCTGATACTGAAACCAAAGTGGATTATATTACGGTGACTGAAGGTGGCTGTGTGATGCATGTCCATGATATTGTTGTGACAAGAAAGACAGCCGGCCCTAATTGTAATGGTATCGGGACTATTTATATTTATGATGCTAATAATCAACCTGTATCTGATGCAACAGTCTATGCTACAGCTACTGGCCCGGTAGGTGGCGATTTTACTGGTGTTACCGATGTTAATGGCATTATTGTGTTCCAAACAGGTAAGACTAGGGATTGTGCAGGTGAATGGTGTTTCGAAGTAACAAATGTGACACATTCATCCTGTACCTATGACCCGGCCGCCAACATCGTTACCAAGGCCTGTGAAAGCGGGCCGGTATATAAAGGCAGCGACCTGTTGGCAGAGGTGCTACCGAGCGAATTCGGTCTGGCCCAGAACTACCCCAACCCGTTCAATCCGACGACAGTAATCAGCTTCAATCTCCGCCAGGCTTCCGACGTGACACTTGAGGTCTTCAATATTGCAGGTCAGAAAGTAACCACGCTGGTCGCTGGCAGGCTCGAAGCCGGACCTCACTCATACGAGTGGGATGCTGCTGATTACGCCAGCGGTGTCTATCTGTATCGTCTGCAAACGAGCGACTACATTGAAACCAAAAAGATGATGCTGCTGAAATAAAAGAAGAGGTTTACTGGTCGGGTATTGTCGCGGCCAGTTAAGAAGAAGCCCGGTGGTGTACGGACAGCGCCGGGCTTCTTTATTATCGATATCCCGACGTGCTCTAAGTATGCTAAGGCGTTGTCTTTCATTCAGTTCATCCGGCAGTGTTTCCGTTCTGTAAACGGTGATCTCCATCATGGGGGGCCAGATGAAACGCGATGATTCTCTAAGAATCTGATTGACTGGTGTAACCAAAAAGATTACATTTGTAACCAAATTGGTTACAGGTAGCTATGATTGAAGCTCTTTTCCCACGTACAAAGCGACGGGTTCTGGAACTGCTGTTTTGCAATCCCGAAAGCAAGTATTATTTGCGGGAAATCTCCAGAGTGTCCGGCACCAAGCTTGGAGCCCTGCAGCGTGAGTTGGGAACACTCACCAAGGCCGGTATTATAGAGACTGAAGTACGCGGCTCGCGGAGGTATTACTGGGCCAACAGGGGAAACCCCATTTTCGAAGAGTTGCAGAGTATCGTTCGCAAGACGTCAGGTGTTGTGGACGAAATCAGGGATGCCTTAAAAACATTTCGGGGTAAAATTGACCTGGCGTTTGTGTTTGGGTCAATGGCAACGGGAGAAGCCACCGGCAAAAGCGACGTGGATCTCATGGTTATCGGCAGGTTATCTCTGAAAGAATTGACAGTGGCACTGAACAAGGTCCAGCAGTTTATCAACCGGGAAATAAACACGGTGCTCTATGGGAGGGAGGAGTTCAATCAGCTCTATCAGTCCAAGAACCACTTTATCCGAACAGTATCCGATTCCCCGGTTCGGTACGTCATAGGCAGCGAGGATGTCTTTAGAAACCTGGTTGCAGAGCCGAAAGCTAAGGGCGCAGGCCACAAGTTCGAATGAGATCGGTGGTCTGCTTGAGAAGATTGACCGCGACATAGCCGCAGCCAAGATCAAAGGGCAGCCGAGTGAATGGCGGTTGACCATGGCTCACACTGCGGCCATGACGTGCGGGACAGTTGCCCTGCGAGCCCTGGGGTACAGGATTGCCTCAGGGGAGGGGCATCACTGGCTGGCTATCGAGAGTCTCAAATACACAATCGCCGCGGATGACGATCTGGTGGCGACACTCCAGGCTTGCCGCAACAGACGCAACGCCGTTCAATACGGGGGTGGAATCATCATCAGTGAGGTCGAAGCCGGTGACGCTGTGGTTGCGTGTGAAGAAGTTCGCAACCTTGTCCGCGAATGGCTCAAGGCCAATCATCCCCGATTACTGGAGCCGTGAATCGGACCTGACTGATTGAGTCTCTGACCCAATTAGGCACGAATAGGAACGCCCGAAGCTATACTCCCGCGTGTGTGTCCTGACGACAGACAGAATGTAGCGATTCCTGGCACCAACGGCGTTACGGACATTCTGCCAGGGGCGTAAAGCTGATAAACAAGTAGTCAATCAAATCAGTCAGATCATCGATATCAATCAGACCTTCAGGGTCACCGTTCACATTAGCCTCTTCCGGGCAACAGAGCGGGTCAAACGATATAAACATGTAATCGATCAGGCGTGTCAGGTCATCTATATCGCACAGGTCGTCAGGATCGCAGTCAACATTGCCGGTCGAGTCAACACAACACGGTGGAGGAGCGATTTCAACATCATCAACATACCAGCCCTCGCCGGTGGTGTTGCCGTCCGTTCCCAATCGGAACATGATCTGAGCTACTCCGGAATACACGGATAGATCAAACTCCACTTCGCTCCAGTCATGGTAGCCGGAGAAACAGGGAGTCCCGCCTTCAAACGGACTGGCGGAGTTTTCGATTATAGTATACGGATAGCCACCCACCGGTTCTATCTGTGTCCATAGTCCGTCGCCGGATGATATCATGACAACAGCCCCGTCCCAGGCCTCGCTTCCTCCACCCGGTTCGACATCAATCCAATGCCAGAAGCTGAGGATGGCACTATCGGGAAGCAGAAACGGGGGTGTTATAAGGGCACCATCAGATGAGTTGGCATAAGCCTGCATCGCAGAGTCGCCCGCCTTCCAGCTTGTGGCGCTGCTGTGAAACCGATGGCTGTCCCGGTGCCACTCATCGATAAATCCGACCGTAACCGGCCAGTGAGTCCAGAAGCCAGGACCGCTCTCCATGTCGTCCTCAAAGCCGGAGGTGTCGCCGACAAAGAGGTAGAACGTGTCAGAGGTCATGTAGCTGCCGTCGGAAGAAATCTCCAGTATGCAAACAGCTATGTGCGGATCAGGGCATGAGGGATCAACAGATAAGACATACGGCGTTTCGGATGCGTTAATCCCACCCCAGGTGATAGTGTCTCCAAATGTGGCCGTTGGAATCGATACATTTATATACGGATCATCGATTGTAAGCACACCAACAACATCCGGGGCATCCCATCCGCGATTACGAATCTGGAGCGAAAGCTCAACCGAATCGCCAGGATTTGCATGTCCGTTGCCATCACCCATACTATCATCAAGCGTCCGGCCGAAGTACTGAAGGATGGGTTCTGTCTGCGGGTATATATGGGTGATCATGTATTCCACGTTGGCGGGGCAGAGATCATCAGGCTCCCAGTAGCAATAGAGGCTGTCCAGAACAAACCAGACAGTGAATGATCCGCCCCAGCCGTAGTTCATGTGATACTCATACTGCCCGCCGTTGTCACGGTAGCCATCGCAGACAATGGAGTGGCTGCTGATGCGGTACTGAATCGGACGGTTGTTATCGATCTCTTCCTGGATGAGGGCGAACCAGCCTGCCAGGCTGTTATCAATTCGATTCTCTTTCTTGATGTCAAGGCTGTACTTGTAGTATGTGGGGAACACTTTCAGAGCATTGGCGGTATAGGCGCCTGACCCACAACGACCGTAGTTCATATTGAAAGCGACGCCTACTTCATAGTTCAACTCAGCCAGGGCTGCGTTTTCGTCCGGCGAACAGCCCATATCACAACTGTCCGGTATATTTGCCCAATCATAGTCATCGGAGTATTCAGCGGTTAACCATTGACCAGCAGTGCTGCCGTCACACGAATAGTCTCCTCCCCAGTAATATGAATGGGAGCCTACACCTTTTTCCGGCCACTCCCAGTAGTGCAGGATCTGAGCGGTGGCGGTGGCAACACATCCAACTACGCAGCGACCTCCATCGCCCATAGGGCACAGGTCGTTGTAAGGCGCGCTCTGATGCCAGCTCGAGGTCAGGAGCGGGCCGGACTCGGCAAGAGCTCCTGATCTGGCCAGTGACTGCTCAGCTCTGAACTCTTCCGTCGGGATGGTGAAACGCTCCCAGGCATCTTTCTGCCCCTGCCCGAATACAGCGTCTCCGGTGGTTGGCTGAATAGCTTCCAGGCTGCCGTATTCTCTGACATATAACGCCATTCGGCTTGAGAGCATCTCTTTAAGCAGCAGAAGGAATCCGCCTTCCTGTTTATCGTCGAGAACAGACTGGTCCGAATAGGCCTTAATCGGTCGCATTTCTTTCAGAACCGGCACGACCACGAAGCCTGCCGGGGAAATATCATAGTAGTGGGCCAGAAGAGTATCTCCGGACCTGATTTCATTTGTTCTGATTATTTGCGGGTTTTCGTCTCCCGCCCACATCCCCTTTTGGAATACCATGTGGGTCAGCCAGTTCTGGCAGACCTGCTCCATCTCCTGAGGGGTGGCGAGTTCTCCGTTAGCTGCCGGAGCAATCAGGAGAGAGAAGAGGCAAATGGCCATTGAAAGCCTCAGACCGGTTGAC
>JAOZPL010000215.1 GCA_029932795.1 Candidatus Zixiibacteriota bacterium
GGCAGCCGGAAAGCATCTTTAGAGCAGACACCCCCTCCCTGATGGGGATGGATGGTATGACGGAAAAAGCAGCTGACCGGATCGTATCGGCAACCAAACGGCTGGAGGAGGCGGAGTCATTGGCCGCAAGTCTCTTGTGTCGCGACATTAAGGTTAAGACCCGTTTTGAAACGGATTACCCCAGGCTGCTGCTGGAGTTGAACGACCCGCCGCCTTTACTTTTCGTTCGCGGTCATCTGCCTCTGGAGGAAAGGCGAACAGTTGCGCTCGTGGGAGCTGAGAACGCCACCAGTGAAGGCATCAAGTTGTCCAGCCGCCTGGCCAAGAGGTTTGCCCGGGAGGATATCCAGATTATCTCATCTCTGTCAGTTGGTATCGACGCCGCCGTACACCTTGGGTGCAGAGCAACCACCTCTGAATCGTTTGCCGTCCTTGATCACGGCTTTGATCAACTGCAGGACCCCGAGAGGATGCTGCTGGCGATTGATATTGCCCGAACAGGCGGCATAATCAGCGAATACCTCCCTGATCAACAGCCGGACAAACAGACACTGGTGGAGGCCAATCGTCTCATGGTCGGTATGTCACAGGCGGTCGTGGTGACGGAAGTATATGCTGATTCCAGACGTCCCCGAGACATACTGTCCTTCTGCAGCCAGATAGGCAAACTGGCCTTCTTTATGATCGACCCTGACGTTGGTGCCCTGTTGGACGAAGAGAGCCTGAGCCATGCTGTTACTCATGGCGCCATTATCATCGAGGGACACGACCGGATTGACCACATTATCAAGTCGTTGGTATAGTCCAAGAGTATGGATGACTGTTACCTGACCATCGCCCGCGAAGCAAGAGCCGAGAGCAAGGTGCGGGGCTCACGTTTCATCGGAGAAACGTTCAAGATCGTTTCTGTCGCAGACGCTTTGGCCAGACTGGAAACTGTACGCCGCCGGGAATTCGCAGCAACGCACCATTGTTACGCCTGGAAGATCGGCCCAGGAGACCGACAGGAGTTCAAATACTCCGATGACGGTGAACCGAGCGGCACCGCCGGCAGGCCCATATATGACGTAATACATGGACAGGGAGTGACTAATCTGCTTCTGGTTGTAACCAGATACTTCGGCGGAACGAAACTCGGAACCGGCGGACTGGCCAGAGCATACAGTGATACCGCCGGGGCAACGCTGGAGTTGTCAGGCATGAAGGAAGAATACATCACGACGTGCTATCGCTTCAACCTTGTATTTTCTCTATATGACCGCTGGCGGACGCTGATTTGTCACCTGGGCGGACGTGTGACAGATTCCCGGTTTGCCGAAGGCGTAACAATGGATGTGGAAATACGACTCAGTCGGGTTGAGCAACTGCTGGAATCGTTCACCGAACTGACCGCTGGAAAGGGGAAAGTTGAACCGGTCAAAAACGACTGAACGAATCGACTGTCTGGGTCTGGGGATAATGCCTCTGGACTTCCTCTTCAGTGTCAATCACTACCCGAAAGCGGGGAGCAAGATCGATGGCCTTGGCCTGTGCATTCAAGGCGGCGGGCCGGTGCCCAACGTAATGGTTGGACTCAGACGCCTTGGGCACAGGACTGCTCTCATTACAGCTGTTGCCGACGACCTGATTGGCCAAATGGGTGTGGACGAACTCAGAGAAGAAAAAGTCGATGATAGATTTATTGTCACCAAGCGGGGAACCTCAGATACAGCCGCCGGGTTTGTCGAACAGGGCAGCGGTCGTCGCACGATGGTGCTGAATCGCATTATCCATGTTACCCCCGCCGATATCAACACCTCCCGATACCCGATCCCGCGCCTCATTCACCTCGACGGTCGCGATCTTGACGCCTGCATCAAGCTGGCCAGATGGGGAAAGAAAGTGGGAGCTATAATCACCTTTGATATCGGTTCTCAACGTAATGATGTCTCACCTATCTTCCCCCTGGTGGATCAACTGGTTGTGTCCGATGGTTACGCTTTCCCGTTCACAAAAACAAAATCTGCGCGGCAGGCTATCAGGAAACTCCGGCAGTATTGCCCCGGCACGATCGTTGTCACCGAAGGAATCAAAGGCTCGACCGGTCTTGAGGACGGCAGGTATGTCTTTCAGCCCGCTTTCAGGGTCAAGAACATTGATACGACCGGTGCCGGCGACGCTTTTCATACCGGGTATATATACGGGTTATTGAACAAATTCGATTTGTCTTATCGCCTGCTTTTCGGGGCGGCGGTAGCCGCTTTGAAATGTACCAAAATGGGCGCCCGAGCCGGAATCCCCACCCGGCGCGAAGTGCAGCAGTTCCTGAAGAAAGATCCCCCCATTTATGCTTGAGCAGTTGGCCACCCTTGATCAGACGCTTTTTCTCTTTTTCAACGTACAGATGGCCAACCAGGTGACAGACCTGTTGATGCCCATCGTTACATCAGATTGGCTGCTGCGAGTTCTCTACGGATTAGCTGTGATTCTCATGCTCTGGAAGGGGGATCGGAAGTTGCGCTGGCTCGTTGTCATGTCTGCCCTTACGCTCCTTTTCACCGACCAACTCTCGGCCGGTATCCTGAAGCCGTTAATCGGCCGACCGCGGCCATGCCACATCATGGAGAGCATTCACCTTCTGGTTCCATGCGGAAGCGGTAAATCGATGCCATCTTCGCACGCCGCCAACGCTTTCGGTCAGGCCCTTCTCTTCTCACTGCATTACCCGAAGGTCCGCTGGCACCTGCTGGCCTTGGCAACGGTTATCGCTGTAAGCCGCGTCTTTGTGGGCGTGCATTATCCGGGGGATATATTGGGGGGAATGATACTGGGTGGGCTGATTGGGCTTGGCTTTGCATACCTGTTCTTAAGATATGAAAAAAGGATGATTTGTCGTGGCCATAAGAATTGAAGTCGTGCAGGGGGATATCACGCAGGCGAACACGTCGGTGATTGTCAACGCCGCCAACAATGAGTTCTGGATGGGCTCCGGTGTGGCCGGGGCGATCAAAAGGGCGGGTGGTGAGGTAATCGAAGAGGAAGCTATGAAAAAAGGACCGGTGATGCCGGGAGAAGTTATATATACTGGTGCCGGAAAACTGCCGTACAAGTATATAATCCATGCCGCCGTCATGGGGCAGGATTTGCGCACCAGTGCCGTACTCATCCGGCAGGCCACGGTCGCCTCGCTGAACACCGCCGAAAAACTGAAACTGGACTCAATCGCTCTGCCTGCTTTTGGCACCGGGGTAGGCAGCTTCCCGATAACTGCTTGCGCCAACATCATGGTGAAGGCCGTACGGGGTTTTGAATCGCTGACAAACTATCTTCGCCGGGTGCAGTTCTGCCTGTTCGATGACACCCGATACAAATTGTTTCTGGAGGCTGTGCGAAAAGCAGACGGGGCAACCGAGGATTGAGAACGGGTTTCCTTACCTGGCGACTTTCACTTTGAACCGGCCTTTAACACCAAACTTCTGCCCCTGGTTATTGGCATAGCTCCCCGCTATGGTACCGTAGAGCCGTTTGCGAGACAGGGAGTCGATGACCAGAGTGCCCGACACAGGAAGGAAGATTTTATCCCGCGCCCTGACATCGTAACGGCCCAGAAGCTGCAGAAAAGAGTTCTCCGACAAAGCGATTGTATCCGCTTCCAGCTCCTGGGGAAGCTGCAGATACAACAGGCATCTCATGTACTCGTCATAGCCGACCAGATTGTACAAACCAACCTGTTGCGTTTCCCCTCGCCGACCGAGATTGAGAATAATGCAATTGCCGGTACCAGAGACGAGCTTGTCGTCAGCATACGGATCGGCTATTGTAGCCCCCTGAACGTACTCCGTCCTTTCCACCTTGACTTTCTTCTCGTCCCCCTCAATTACCAGATAGAGATCGAGCCGATAGCGACTGGTGCAGGCAAGAGACAGCACCAGCATGACCAGAAGCAGGTGTTTTGCAGAGATTGTTTTCATATCCGTTCCAGCGACAACCCCCGGCCGGCAATCACGTAAAGCCTAAACTTTTCCCTGTCCACCTGTGAGTCAACAGATAATTGCCGATGACAGCTGCCATACAGCCTTACAGCGGCATCTCCACTATACGATACTTCTTGTACAGTTTGGCCCCCATCTCTTCACATGCGCGGCACATCAGTTCGTTGGTTTCAAGAATCCAGGATAGTTCCGCCTCTTGATAGCCCTTCACCACCCCGCGTTTGAACGTCTCAATATACAGCATCGAGTCTATCCCCCGTTTCCGATACTCCGGTATGACGCCAAACGTGATCAGTCTGACACCATCAATCTTGTTACTGACCTTGGTGTGCCAGAGCAATTTAATGATGCCAAACGGGAGCAAGCGGCCATTCAGATGAATCAGCGCCTTGTTG
>JAOZPL010000216.1 GCA_029932795.1 Candidatus Zixiibacteriota bacterium
TCCCATAGAGAAGTAGGACGCTGCATGCGTGTGTCAGGATGAGAAAGCCGGATGGTTACCCATTCGGCTTTCCGCATTCAGTCAAGACCAAAAGCGTGGATTAGACTTTCTTCCAGTTGGAGAGCAGCTCCACCAGCAGCCGGAGCCCGAAGCCGGTCGCCCCCTTGGGCATATATGGCTTTCCATCCGGCTCCAGGTCAACATAAGCTATATCTATATGCGCCCAGGGCCAATCACCAATAAAGCTTTCGAGAAACGCCCCGGCGGTAGCTGTTGCTGCTGGACGTCCTCCGGAATTGACCAGATCGGCAATTGGTGATTTCATACGCTCGCGGAAATCGTCCCAGATCGGTATCTCCCAGACTCGCTCGGCAGTGGCGTCGGCAGCCGCACGAAGCATATCAGTCAGCTTTATGTTGTTGCCCATGATGGGCGCCCCGGAATATCCAAGGACATAAAGGGCTCCACCCGTGAGGGTGGCAATGTCAATCACCGCCTGAGGATCGAACTTGTTGGCATAATCCAGGGCATCGGCCAGAATCAGACGACCTTCCGCATCTGTATTAATGATCTCTATCGTCTTCCCCATGCGGGAGGTAACGATATCGCCGGGGCGGGTAGCATGACCGGAGGGCATGTTCTCAGTGATCGGCATCAACCCCACTAGGTTGCGTGGGATTCTCAGTCTCGATGCCGCCAGAATGGTTGCCAGAACTACCGCCGAACCGGTCATATCCTGTTTCATTTCGTGCATATTCAGAGGCTGTTTCAGAGAGATGCCGCCAGCATCAAAGGTCACCCCCTTGCCAACCAAAACGATTGGCTTCTGTTTAGCCGGTCCACCCCGGTACTGAAGCACAATGAACCGGGGCGGCTCCGTTGAGCCTTTGGCTACGGCCAGCAGCGCACCCATCTTCTCCCTTGCAATGGCCTTTTCGTCGAGGATGCGGCAGCTCACTCGGTACTGTCTGGCCAGTTCCTGAATCCTGGCAGCGTAGATTTGTGGAGTCAGGCAGTTGGAAGGAGTCTGTGCCAGTTCGCGGACAAGAAGTTGCCCCTCAGCGATTACAATCCCCCTGTCAACCGCCTTTTCCAGCTTTCTGAGGCCGGCCGGCTTTTCAACGGCAAATGTAATCTCGCCAAGTTCCGGTTTCTCTTCGGCCGCCTCGCCGGTCTTATACTCAAGCAACTTGTGTGACCCCAGCAGGTAACCTTCAATCGCCGCCTGATAGCAGGCCGGATCCATCAGGCGTCCGAAGCAGACGGCTGCTGATTTTGAGCGGCTCAAGGCCTTCAGACGAGAAGCCACCCCCATGGCACGGCGATAGCTGTCGGCTGTCGTCTTTCTGGCTTTACCCAGACCAAGCAGTACGACACGTCTGGCCTTGAAGCCCACTGGACTGTACAGGGTAACCGTCTCCCCTTCCTTACCGGTAAATTCACCGGACTTCAGGAGTGTGAGGATGGCACCACCGGTGGCTCCGTTGAGCTGTTTTAGCGTTTTGTCAGTAACATCATCGAATTCAGGCTTGAAACAGACAATAGTATCAACGGCAAGATTCGGCAAATCCTCAGTGGTAAACGTGTAGCGCATAATGACTCCTTTGATTTTCAAACGTTACGACAGCCATCCGTAAACTGCAACCCTATAATCACTGAGAAAAGAGGCAAGCAACAACATTATTCAAGCGGGATTGGTTGTTTCCCTAGTACGGAGTGGCGAGAAAGGCCTGGTAGTTACGCTCGGTTTCAGCTAAGTTATCCGAACCAAACTTGTCAAGAAAGGCGTCAGCAAGAACTAGCGCTGCCACCGCCTCACACACTACAGCCAAGGCCGGTATAATGCAGACATCGGTTCGTTCCACCGTTGCTGTGGCTGGTTTCCGGGTCTCGATATCAACTGACGGCAAAGGCTGAATCAGGGTTGAAAGCGGTTTGCCGGCCACACGAACAACAATATCCTCACCGTTAGTGAGCCCACCCTCCAAGCCGCCGGCGTTGTTGGATTTGCGGAAGAATCCTTTCCGGGTAGGGTGAGTGTCCGGATCGTAGTAGATCTTATCATGGACCTGCGAACCCCGCCGCTCAGCAGCCTTAAACCCGATTCCGATCTCAATCCCTTTAACAGAAGGAATAGACATCAGACTGGCGGCCAGACGGCCATCGAGCCTCTGATCCCACTGAGAAAACCCGCCCAGACCGATTGGCAGGCCGCGCACAATCAGCTCGACCACGCCACCGAGCGAATCACCACTTTTCTTAGCTGCCTTGATCTCGGTTATCATTGCCCGCTCAGTGACGCTGTCAATGCAATGTATGACAGAAGCTTCAGACAGCTGGACGATCCGTTCCAGGTCAGATATATCGTAATCTGCAGCAAGGGCAGTCTGCCCAATTCGGACTACGTGGGAAGCAAACCGGACATCGAAGTGCTCCAGCAGTTGGCGGGCGATGGCTCCCAGCGCCACTCTGGCAGCGGTCTCCCGCGCCGATGCCCGTTCCAGCACGTTGCGCAGGTCATGATGGTTCCATTTTACTCCGCCGGGCAGGTCAGCATGTCCGGGACGAGGGCAGGTTGTCCGAAAAGCACTGGGTTTCTCTTTCAACTTCAGATTTTCCGGAACGGGTTTGAACGGTTCCATTATCTCGCTCCAGTTCTCCCAGTCCCGATTGACAATGATGAGTGTCACGGGGCCACCCATAGTAGAGCCGAAACGGACGCCAGAGACCACTCGTACCTGGTCCTGCTCAATCTTCATCCTTTCACCTCGACCGTAACCTTTCTGACGGCGTAACAACTGATGGTTGATCTCGTTTAGATCAAGAGGAAGACCGGCGGGTAACCCGTCAATAATGGCGGTGAGTTGCGGTCCATGCGATTCACCCCCCGTTAGATACCTTAGCATGAAATAATGATAAGGAAATACAGTCAGCCGGTCAACCGGCCCAGCGACTATTCAACGAGCGTTTCAGCTTCCTCTGGCAGCACCAGGCCGGACTCTTTTTCCATCTTAGCCAGCCGGCTCTTGATGCGATCATCGATGTTCATGGCCTTCGACATGTTGAGGAACTCAACCTCATCAACAGGAGAAATATCTCGAATTTCAGCAAGCACGGCGACGATTTTTTTTATTGAACGGTCAATCACATCCAGGGCTGAAGGCAGGTCCTTGATGAGTTTCTGTTCTTTCCCTTTGTCAATCTGCATACGCATGAGTTGAGAGCGGCCATAGACAGCCATGGCGGCGTTGTTCAGATAATGAGAGAGGGTAGCAATCGCGATGTTCTTGGACTCCAACGCCCCCCTGGACCGCTCCTCCTTGAGAAGCCTTCGGGTCAACTCTTGTCGTTCCTTGAAGAGATTTTCTACCATCAGGTAGGTGTGCCAGATCTCCCGGTTGGCCCTGGTGAGCATCTCTTCGAGGTCACCGATATCGACTCCAAGGTACTCAGCGACCGTGGCTGTCCAGGACAACAGCGAGAAAGAGATGACGTCCACATCGTCTTTCGAAAGAGAAAGACAGCCGGCCACCTGATTGACTCGGGCGAGCCGTTCCTCCACATCCGCCTCGAACCCGTCGGCGGTATCGGTGGTCAGGAGAGAGGCCAGTCTCAATATGTTCGTGATTGGGTGATCTTCGGGCGCTCCCGGGCTGTGGTGATACTTGATACCATCTGCTATTTGCTCCGGCAGCCGCCATTTGGTTGCCAGATGATAACCGACCTCGCAATGATCAATACCGAAAATTTCTACCTCTGCCTCCAGAAGGTTACTGGCCTTTGTTTGTTTTTTGAAAATCTTCCGGTACTGATCGGGATGACGGTACAGAAAAAACATGGTGCCGATATCATGCAGCAGTCCGGCTATAAAAGCTTCCTCGGTCGCCTTGTAAGAGATCTTTCCCGCCAGCTTTTCAGCAGCGGCAGCGACAGTGAGAATCTTCGAGAAGTACGTCTTGGCCTCGATTCCAGAAGCCGCTTCGATCTCCTCCGGGCGAAAAACAGAGGTGGACAGAGCCAGGCATTTCACCGTGGTCTCCCCGAGCAGTTGAACGGCCTGGTGGACTGTCGTAATCCTGGCAGCCCGATGGTAAAACGAAGAGTTGGCCAGCTTCAGGATACGCGCTGTCAGAGAGGGATCCTTGAGAATAATAGCCGCCAGGGCCTCCGAGGAGAAATCCGGCTTGTTCATTTCTCTCAACACCTCGGAAAGCGCCTGCGGCAAAGAGAGCAAATCGCTGTTGTTACGGATTTCATCGACAATTGCCAGCTTAGTCATATTCTATCCTCTTATCGCTTTTTCATAGTTATCGACAAAAAAGTAAGGCGACTTAGAAAATACA
>JAOZPL010000217.1 GCA_029932795.1 Candidatus Zixiibacteriota bacterium
TAGAAGAGGTTGCACCGAAGAATCCCCAATATGGCATCGATTATGTCAACCTTGGCTTCCAGGCCGGTTACGAGTTTGTCATCCAGCGGATGGGCTCCAGTTTCAAATCGATGTTCAAGTCTGATTATCGCGGTACCCCGTATGACTCGATTCCACTGGTCAAAAACATCAAGAACTTTTCCAACATAGATTATTCGTTTAATCTCTCTGCTGGTTTTCCCGGCACAGTGGAATGGGTTCAGATAGCGGTTGACCGTTATGGTCTAAAACTGGGGGGCGGCAACACAGCGGTTCAGGCGCCTACTGTGTACCCTTACCTTCGATCAGGGCAGTTGATCGGGCTTCTGGGCGGTATGAGCGGCGGAGCTGAGTTCGAACAGTTGACCAACACGCAGGCAAAAGCGACCAAGTTCATGCTTTCTCAGTCGCTGGCTCATATTATTGTGATCGCGTTTATTATCATTGGTAATGCGGCTTTCATCAGGGGCGGCCGCAAATCGGCGCTGCGGGGGACGGAGTAGTCGGTTATGGAACATTTAGGACTCTGGGTCGCTGCTTTCCTGACGTTGGGGATATACTCGTTCCTTTACCGTGATAATCCGTGGTACAAACTGAGCGAGGCGATTTTTATCGGTATCTCTGCCGGCTACTGGGTCGTTACCCTGTTCTGGGACAACTTCTACGGCAAGTTCTGGGTTGGTCACGGTGAGGACCCGTGGTTGTGGGTTGGAGCCGTGCTCGGTTTCTTGATGCTTTTAAGGCTGGTACCCAAGATTGGCTGGATTTCTCGCTGGCCATTATCGTTTATTGTCGGCGCCACGGCCGGTCTATGGATGATGAACTATTTCTCTTCGAACATCATGCTGCAGGTGAAGGACACCATTATGCCGCTTTTCGGGTCGGGTTACACGGCCTCCGCTTATGATATCGTCGGTAACATAGTCGTTGCGGTAGGAACCTTCTCAGGATTAGTCTATTTCTTCTTTTCCAAGGAGCACAAAGGTGCTTTTGGGGCCACCGCGAAGGTGGGGATCTGGTTTATCATGATAACATTCGGCGCCTCCTTCGGTTACACGGTTATGAGCCGTATGTCCCTTCTGATTGGCCGCATGGATTTTCTTTTCAGTGACTGGCTGGGATTGATTAAATAGTGTCTATTGGCAAGCTATCAACTGGACCGACGGTACTCTTCCTAGCATCTCTTCTTATAGGTCTGATCATCTCAAGTATGACCAGTGGTCTGTTGGCTCAGTCTGTTATCGGCACTGGTGACGCTACTGATAGCGTACTCGTTGAAGTTCCTGGTGTCGCTCCAGCAACATCGCTCGTCGCTGAAGAGCATAAGTATGACAACGGCAACAGTATTGACCTGTACTGGGTGCCGTCGATCGACGACCAACCGGAGGGGGGCTTGGTGCGGGCGTATCACCTCTACCGCAGCGATAACGAGGCTGAAGCCACTAAAATAGCGGAACTGCTTCCCGGCGCTAATCAGTATCGTGACGAGACAGTTACTCCGGACAACAAATATGTTTACCATATTATCGCTATCTCAGACGGGGCCTCAGCGAAGTCAATCAAAACGGCCCCGATCTCTCCTCATCGGGAGTGGCTCAATTACGATAAGAAGTACCTTTTCCTGATAGCGCTGATTATCTCCGCGGCTGTGATCTTCTTTGTTGAAACGGCCAAGCGTGGCAAAAAGCTGTTTATTCGCAAGATTGCCGGGTTAGAGGCGATTGATGATGCGGTCGGACGCGCTACCGAAATGGGGCGTCCGATTCTTTTTATCCCCGGCATTCTGGATATGGATGATGTACAGACCCTGGCCGGACTGACTATCCTGGGTCGTATCTCAAGAGTAATAGCCGACTATGACTGCAAGATCTATGCACCGGTGTCCCGTTCGCTGGTGATGACCGCGGCGCGGGAGACGATCAAGGCTTCATACCAGGCCGCGGGCCGTCCCGACGCCTACAGTGACGACATGGTTACCTATATGACCGATGAACAGTTCGGATACGTGGCGGCGGTTGATGGTGTTATGGTGCGGGAGCGTCCCGCCACTGTATTCCTGCTGGGTGCTTTTTTTGCCGAATCGCTGATCCTGGCCGAGACCGGCAATTCTGTCGGTGCTATCCAGATTGCCGGGACCGCACGTCCGGCCCAGCTGCCCTTTTTCATAGCTGCGTGTGATTTCACGTTGATTGGCGAAGAGCTTTTTGCCGCCTCTGCCTATCTGTCCGGTGAGCCCATGCAACTGGGATCACTCAAAGGACAGGACATCGGGAAGGCAATTGCGATGGTGGTAATTGTGGCGGGTGTCTTTGCCATCACTATCGGTGAGGCCTGGGATGTTGGCTTCATGCATGACCTGGTCAGGTGGTTAAGCGATATCTTTTCGACGAAGTGATTGAGATATGAAACGACAGGTACCATTACTTATAACCCTCTTTGTCGGCACGCTTCTGATATTTTCCGTGTTTATTCCGCCCATGGAGAACATAGGTGAGAACTTCACCCTGTTCTTCGACATCATTGCCGTTTTCGCGTTTTTCCTGGGTGGTGGTAACCTCGTGCGCGTCCACATCAGCAAACTGCGACGACGTAAGAAAGATTATGGTTATTCCATCATTACGCTGGTTGGATTCTTTTTCATGCTGATTGTCGGTCTGTTCAAGATCGGCAACCCCGGCGGCATTGCAGCTTCGGTTACGGCCGAAGGTTCAATTTTTCAGACGACCTTTACCACGGTGTTGATTCCCCTGCAGTCGACGATGTATGCATTGCTGGCCTTTTTTGTCGCCTCAGCATCCTATCGCGCTTTCCGCGCCAAGAATCGCGAAGCCACTCTGCTGCTGGTAGCGGCTTTCATAATTCTGCTTGGTCGCACACCTTTTGGGATGATGCTTACCTCTTGGGTGCCGGACTCGTTCTCGGTTCTGCAGGTTCCCAATCTTGCTATCTGGATCATGAACTCACCGAATCTGGCCGGTCAGCGAGCGATCATTATTGGTATTGGCCTGGGAGTTGTTTCGATGTCATTGCGTCTGATACTAGGCGTGGAGCGCACCTACCTGGGAGAAGATCGTGGCTAGTCTGGGTATCATCATATCGCTGGTGATCATATTCGGTGGTCTTGTGGCGCTGTTTCTCCGGTCGGTGCTGGGCCATGAGGTGGACCGCCGCATTATATTCCTGTTCATATTCATCGCCGTGGCGGCACCTATCCTGTTTCCCCTCACCTTCTCCGAGAAGGCTACCGAGGTCGTTAAGGGGGTCTTTAACAAGGTCGAAAGCCTCCCTGCCGGCTCCAAGGTTCTGCTGTCGTTCGATTTTGACCCGGCCATGGCGCCGGAGGTTCAACCGATGGCCAACGCTATTAGCCGACACTGTCTTGAGAAGGGGCACAAAGTCATTTTCATGTCGCTGTGGGCCACCGGTCAGGCTCTATTGACCCAGTCGTTGCAGGATTACATCCTGCCCGGTTTCCCTGAGAAGCAGGACGGAGTCGACTTCGTTAATATTGGATACAAAGCGGGTAATGAGGGCGTACTCAATGTTATAATCACCGATTTCAGAAAGATGTTCCCCACCGATGTTAATAGCGTGCCGCTTGACAGTATCGAACTGTTCGATGACATAAGCTCCGCCAAGGACCTTGATCTGGTTATCGCAATTGGCGGTGGTAAACCCGGACCCAAGGAGTGGGTG
Organism: Candidatus Zixiibacteriota bacterium; assembly: GCA_029932795.1. Lineage (GTDB taxonomy): Bacteria > Zixibacteria > MSB-5A5 > GN15 > FEB-12 > JAOZPL01. The sequence goes on from JAOZPL010000217.1 coordinate 3,715, forward strand.
CTTTTTATCGGTGATCCCGGTGACGTTCCGATCGGTTTTGGGGTGGCTGCGGTGGTGGCTCCGCAACTATATCCGTATTACCCGGCCCAGGCGATTGGCATTCTGGGTGGTGTCAAGGGAGCGGCTGAGTATGAATCCGAATTAATGAAAACACATGTGCGTTTCCGGTATATGGACACCCCCGGCCTTCGCATGATGGGGCCACAGACTCTGGCACACATGGTTATAATGTGCTTCATAATCATCGGTAACATCGTCTACTTCAGGAGCCGTCGTCGGGAGAAGCAGACATGAAACGCACTACTTTCATCGTAATGGCGGTTGTGTTTGTGCTGTTTGTCCTGAGCTGGATTTTCAGGTCGGTGTCAGCTGAAGGTCAGAGTGACCAATATATCCTGGACGGTTTTCTGGTGACGTTTTCCGCTTTCCTGACGCTGGCGGTGATGTCGTTTCTTTATAAGGACAATCCGTTCTACAAGTTTGCCGAGCATCTCTTTGTTGGTGTCTCAGCGGCTTTCTGGATGTGCCTTGGTTTCTGAACAACCATCGTACAGAACCTGATCCCCCGTCTTTCCGAGAACCTGTCCGGTTTCTTCAAGGTCCCGTATCTGCCGGGCGATG
>JAOZPL010000218.1 GCA_029932795.1 Candidatus Zixiibacteriota bacterium
TCTTCATAATGTGACACCTCGCCCTGTTCGTTTAGGATGGCACGGGCGTTCTCCAGGACCATAATCTCCCGACCGTCCCGTCGCTTCAACCTGAACTCAACGTTTCGGAGTTCACCTTCCGTATCAAGCTTCCTGGTTAGAATCTTTCTATCTTCGGGGTTTACGTAAAGATTTTGTGCGAGGGCAACAGTGCAGAGTTCTTCTTCCGAGTCATATCCCAGCATTTGCACAAGCGCTGGATTAGCAGAGAGGATCTTGCCGTCAGGTCGTGTCTGATACACTCCCTCGAGAACGTTTTCGAAAAGGCCCCGGAATTTGGCTTCGCTCTGCCTCAGTGCCTCTTCAGCCTGCTTGATATCGGTGATGTCCTCGACCGTACCTTCATAATACAGTATTTTGCCGGCTTCGTCACGGATAGCCGTGGCGCTCTCACGCACATACAGGGTACTATGATCCTGCCTTATCCACGCAGACTCCAGCCCGATGACCTGTTCCTCGCTTTCGATCCGCTGTTTGAAATCTGCCCGTGTGTACTGTGGTTCATAACCCGTCTCATCGAGGTTGCGTTGGGCGAGTTCCTCCAAGGATGAGTAACCCATCATACGCAGGAGAGTAGGGTTTGCCATGAGGATGCGGCCGTCCGGAGTGGTCCGGTACATGCCAATGGTAGTGTGTTCGAAGATACTTCTGAAACGCTCCTCCGATTCTCGCAGCGCTTCCTGTGCCCGCGTGCGGTTTTCTATCTCCTCTCGCAGTTTTCTGTTGATGTCTGCCAACTCGGCGGTGCGTTCTTCAACCCGTTGTTCCAATTCGTCGTGTGCTTTTTGCAGCGCTTCTTCCATTTTCTTTCGGTCGGTAATATCCCAGAAAATTCCCAATACACCGGTGATGTTTCCAATTTTGTCTCTGACGGGAGTTTTCACTGTCTGCACGATGATTTCATGTCCGTCCTGGATATATTGTTCCTCGATTTCTTCTGATCTTCCGGATTCCATGATCCTCGCGTCATCCGTTCTATATTTTTCAGCCAGCTCGGGAGTATAAAAATCGTAATCTGTTTTTCCAGCAATTTCATGCGGAGCAGTCTTCAAATCCTTGGCATAGTTGTCATTGCATGTAACATATACCGAGTTCCTGTCCTTGTAAAATATCCTTTGAGGGAGGTTCTCAGCCAGTGTTCGGTATCTTTCTTCGCTTTCCTGTAGCGCCCGGTATCCCTGACGAAGCTCATCAAGCATTCTGATCTCGCGCATCTTCTGGGTGACGATATCAACGGTTACCTCCAGGAATTTGACAACCTCCACGGTCGGTCGCTGGCCGTTGAACGGGGTGTCCACCGACAGCCAACCCTCGTGCCTGTTGTCATCGCCTATTATAGGGATGAAGAGTTCATCACCCGCTTTCCATGAGAGGTCTCTCTCTTCAGCCTGGTCAGTCTGCGCCACGTACCTTGCTGTCTCATCTAGGGATAACCCGGCTTCTTCAGGGATAAAATACGAATGACTGATGCGGAACTTCTCTTGGGTCATCTTCCTTGATACTTCTTCGTTCGGGGCGGGAGCGTTTCGAGCAGCTTTTATGACATTTTCATCCAGGCCGACCTGTCCGAGATTGATAATTTCTCTCTTGTCGTTATGAAGAGTGAGGACAGCGCGTTTGAAGAATCCAGCCTCATATATCGCCTTACATCCGGCTTCAAGACAGGCATCTATGTTCTCACAGGCTCGGAGATTATTCAGGAGCTGTAATCTAGTCTCGGTTAGGGTCTCTGCTCGCTTGCGCTCGGTGATGTCACGTATAACAGCAAGGACGAACTGCTGGTCACCGGACCGGCCTGCTGAAAGCGACAGTTCAATTGGAAACATGCTTCCGTCACTTCGAAGGGCAAGCAGCTCGAGCGTCTGGCCGACGGTTCTATGCGGCTCGCCGGTCGCGAAAAAGCTCTTCACGTACCGCCGGTGTGGTCCTCGGTGTTCTTCGGGCATCAGACGGTCCAAGGGATGACCTATCATTTCTTCCGCTTTGAGTCCAAACATTCTCTCCGCGGACGGATTGAATATGGTTATCAATCCTTCCTGGTTAATGGCTACCATGGCATCTTTGCTGGCGGCTATAACCGTGCGAGACCACCTTTCACTTTTCCGCAGCGCCTCCTCTGACCGTCTGCGCTCAATGGCAACAGCTATCTGCCCTGAGGTAAACCGCAGAATCTCCAGGTCCTTTTCGCTGTAAGCCGACGCATCCGTGTAATGCTGAACCACCAGAGCACCGACGACTTTGTCCTTTATCTTCAATGGGACTCCCAGCCAGACTTTCGAAGGTGCTCCGATTGTCTCTACTTCACCATCTTCAACCAGTTGCTTCTTTACATCTTCAGTGGCGAGAAGCGATTTGTCGTTTCTTATTACGTATGCGGTGAGTGTTTTCCCGGCTGGCAGAGAGTCGAAACTATCTCTTTCATCCACGTGGTAGGGCAGCGTTATCGTGTTGCTTTGCTCGTTATACAGGGCGATGAAGAAGTTGGTTGTGTCGAGGATAGTGCCGAGCTCCTTCCGGATTGATCCGAACAGCTCGTCAAGGTCTTTACTAATATTTGCCGCATTGGCGATTCTATATGATACCAGTTGTACCTGCTCAGCCTGCTTCCTCTCAGTGATATCCTGACCCACTGCGATGGCTGTCAATTCGTCGGAATCAGGTGAAAACAGGGCGGAGTTGGACCACAGGATCGTTTTTGACTGACCGGCTTTGGTCTTGAGTGGCCCTTCGTATGTGTCGTATGGATGCTGCCTGACCCACTCGGCGAAATCCTTCAGCCGATGGTGATGATGGTCTTCGGGGAGGAAGATCTCCGACCAGCTTTTACCGATGACTTCTTCACGCGTGTAGCCTGTGACTCTCTCACATTCCCTGTTGAAAACCGTAATCCTGGCTTCCTTGTCCAGACAAACTACGAGGCTGTTAGCGGTGTCCAGCAGGGCGATGACGAAATCGCGATCCGGATCCAGTCCGGCGCGTTCGCGTTTCAGGTCTGTCAGAACCTCACCGATATGCTGGTATCGTATCTCCCGGTTTTTCTCAAGCATTCTCTCGACAATGCTTCGCAAGCCTTCCGGTACGTCGACTCGGCAATGAGCTAATGGTTTCGGTGCTTCTGTCAGGATCGCGTCAAAAGTAGCCGTTTCACTGTCCCTGTGGAATGGCTGCTGGCCGGTGAGCATCTCATAAAGGATTGTTCCCAGCGAGAAGACATCACTCTGCTGATCCGGTTCCCAGCCCCGGACCTGCTCGGGTGCAAGATACCCAGACTCTGTACCGGTGCAGCCCGATTCGCTTTGTCCGGCCAGTTGAGGCAGGCCGATATCGCCCAGTTTTACATGGTTGTTCTGACCGATGCGAATGCTGGCCGGTTTGAGGCCGCCGTGCACGACCCCCGCCTCATGAGCCACTATCAAGCCTTCACATAGTTGGATGGCTGTATCGAGAACTGACAGTATTGAGAACTCGCCGTCATTGATAAGATCGCTCAGCGTGCGGTCCGTAACCGATTCTGTTACCAGAAATGGCCGACCCTGATATTCGGACATTTCGTAGATGTGAACCAGGTTGGGATGACTGAAAGCCGCCGCACCCCGGGCGGCCTGAAGGAATTGGGTTTTGGTATGTTCCTCCGATACGGACTGAGAGGGCAGGAACTTCAGCACTACCGACCGTTTGAGTATCGTGTCTTCGGCCAGATAAGTCTCGCCCTTCTCACCGGAGTCGATCTGCTCAACGATCCTGTAGTGAAGGACTATCTTACCCTCTGTAAAAGACATGCAAGACCTCGTTTAATCCATTTCTCACAGTCTGTCTGGTACTGGCATGCTCCGAAGTGACCTGCTGACTACACCCGCGCGCGGGATTCCTTGATTATACGCCATTTCCCCCTGAAGGTCAAGGCAAAAGTCCAATTCTAAGCCCTAGCGAAAAACCCCTTCAGAGAAGGGGCTTGAGAGTTGATGGCAGGGAATGTACCCGACGTAGAAAGTAGGACCTTCGATTACTCCTGCCAGACCGGCTTGGCGACTTTGCCCATGAACAGGATTGTCCCGGATTCGTACTCGTGAATAACAAAAAGGAATGGCCGGTTTACCCACATGCCGGGAAAGGCAGAGTCAATCATCACCACCATTGTCACAGCTGCAGCTTCGGTACCGGATTCGTCAACCTGCACAAAGGCCTTGTGCTTGACCTTGTCGATCCAGCCCACGCCATCGCTGAACATGTTGCTGAAATCAGCGGCCCAGGGGTCAAATGCGATATCCATTCCCATCGCGATCAGCAA
>JAOZPL010000219.1 GCA_029932795.1 Candidatus Zixiibacteriota bacterium
ATTTCTTTTTTGCAGTGCGGGCAGATCGGCTTTTCGTCTTCTCTTTTCTCAAAAGTAATCATCCTTAATCTCTCCTCTGGACTTTTTGATGAGCAACATGCATAGAGCAGAATCCCTTGCGGTTCTGCCATGATTGCCTATGCGCTGCCACCACTTAGAATTCTCTCAATCTCCTCCAGCGTGCTTTGCTCCAGCTTGATGCCGGAAGCTTTCAGGTTTTCATTGAGCTGGTCGATTTTGGTTGCGCCGACAATAGCGCAACTGATCTCCGGCAGCCTGAGTATCCATGCCAGCGCAAGCTGCGCCAAAGTGATACCAAGCGACCGGGCCACTTTGCCGAGGGCTATGACTTTGGCGATATTCTCATCAGTCAAATACTCTGAGAGCCACTCGGTCTCGGCACCACGCGTGCCGGACGGGACACCGTCGTTGTACTTGCCGGTCAACAGCCCCTGCTCCAGTGGTGACCAGACGGTGATGCCCATGCCGTGACGGATACAGGCAGGCATGATCTGATCTTCGATATAGCGGTGCAGCATATTGTAATGCGGCTGCTCCACTGACGGCGGGTAGGCGTTCCATTCACGCGCATCGGCAACAGCCTGTTCAATCTCGTCAGCTTCCCAGACCGAGGTTCCCCAGTACAGAATCTTACCCTGTTGGATCAAATCACTCATGGCCCGGACGGTTTCCTCGACCGGTGTCTCCGGATCGAATCGGTGACAGTAATAGATATCCAGATAGTCGATGCCGATCCGTTTGAGCGACTTGTCAATCGACTCCATGATATGCTTGCGGCTCAAACCTCGGTCGTTGACATTGTCCGACATCGGCCAGAAAACTTTACTGGAGATGACCAGGTCGGATCGTTTGAACTCTCTTATAGCCGCCCCGACGACTTTTTCCGCTTCGCCGTTGCTGTAGATGTCAGCGATATCAATGAAGTTTACGCCCTCGTTAATAGCCGCCTTTATGATCTCGGCAGCCTCGCGGCTCTTGACCGGTCCACCGTAGGTCAACCAGGCACCCAGCGCAATCTCCGAAACCTTTAGACCCGATTTGCCGACTCGACGATACTCCATATTCCTTTCCTTCCCCTGAAACGCTCCTGTAAAGAATCTACGCAACAAAGTCTGGTATGGCAAACCCACAGAAGGGTAAATCTCTGCATCCGACAGAGGTACTGTTTGACCGGCACACCACCTGAGGATATATTCGCGGCATGGTAAATCCAAATCTATCCTGTCCCTCAACAATGCGCAGGCTGCTCGATTATCTGGCGGATCATCCGGGTCAGATTCTCGCGTTTTGTGCCGCTGTCTTTTTGTTGCTGGGCTGGGGGCAGGACGGGATCAGTCTGGACTCGGCCACCTATGCGGTGATTGCCCGCAATATGGCCGAGACGGGAAGCTGGTTCAACCCGCATTATACACACTATTACCTTTCTGTATTCACGACCCATCCACCGCTTGTCATGTGGATACAGGGACTGATCTTTCTTCTCGTAGAGCCAAACGACAGCACTGCCCGCTTGTTTGGTGCGCTCTGCACCTTCGGCTCGGTGCTCATGGTCTACCTGATCGGCAGACAGATACTCAACAAAGCGTACGCCTTCCTGGCCGGGCTGACTCTGCTGTTGACATATAACTTCATGCAAATAGGCAACTCCACCCTGCTTGACGTGCCCATGACGTTTTTCATCCTGGTCACGTTGTGGGGTATTGTCAAACTTCAGAAGGGTGACGTTTCTGTCCGCACAGCTCTGATAACAGGTGCGGCTCTGGGGTGTGCGTGGTTGTCCAAAGGCGTGGTTTCGGCGCCCGTCTGGATCGCGCTGGCGGCGACCTGTCTCATATGGAATCGGCAGTGGTTTAGAAAAAAGTCGTTCTGGCTGGTATCGTTGATGGCACTAGGCATGATCGCGACGCATCTGCTTCTGGATCAGGCATACACCGGAGGTCAGTTCCGACACAGCTATCTCCTGCATCAGGTGCGGGGACATTTCCTGGGTGGCGGCCCGGACATCCACACCGAGTGGTGGCAGTTCACCTGCCGATTCGCCGGGATGTACCTGCCGTTCAGTATCCTTCTTCCATTCGGCTTTTATCTTATCATCAAGAGAAGAATGAAGCTCCTTTATCCGGCTCCTATTGCCCTGCTTTTCTACTTCCTGTTCTACTCCGCATCCTCCCGGTTATACTATCATTATTTCTGTCCGGCGTATGCTCTGGCGGCGCTTCCGGCGTCACTGCCGTTGTGGTACATCCTCAAGGAACATCACATCCGGCGCATCGCCGTTGCCTTTCTTCTGATCTGGATAGCTGTCGCAGTTGGTGTCAAAATCGGAGGCGTGCACGTACACGAGATTCGCATGCCGGAGATCTATGCGCTAACAGACGTTATGCACAACGTGCTGGAAGACAAACCCAATCGCGACGGCATCACTATAGGGCAGGGCCGCCCAAACTGGGGTTATGTGGCCAGAACCGCCTGGTACTGGCGCTCCAGTATTCTCAGGGTTTCCACCGTTGAGGATGCTGTCAAACACCTGAAGTCTGAGAAGTACGCCTACATCCTGATCGAAAGCGATGACGTGAGCACTATTGATACCCTGTCAACCCAATACGCTGACACGGTAACTATCGCAGCACAAAACGACAGGTTAACAGTTTATGTCCTCAGCAGGGGTGGCAATGCTTTGGGAGAGCTGCCCAACCCGAGGTGAATCGCCTGCCTGCCTACTTGTTCAACTTTGGATATCTGTTCAGAAGGTCCAGAAAAAACGCACTGTCTAAACCCTGCTCCAGAGCCCGATCAAGCGCGAATCTCGCCTTGGCATAGTCGCCATGCTGCGAGTACCCTTTGGCCAGGCTCACGAAGTAAAGGGGCGGCACACCCTCTCGACCGACCAGCTGTTGCAAATACTGAAAGGATTTCTCTAACTCATTCCGTCGCGCACAGAGATCCGCCAGTCCGTAGTACGCGTGGAAAAAGCTGCTGTCTACGTGCAGGACTCTGTTGAAGATGCGCTCAGCTCTATCCCGGTCCCCTTTCATGACAAAAACCCTCCCCAAGTTGTAGGTACTCAGCGCCTGATACGGATTGAGTCCAAGCGCTATTTCCAGGCAGAGTTGCGCGTCATCTAACTGCCCGAGGCTGTAATAAGCGGTCCCCAGGGTGGAATAGGCATAAGAAAATACAGGATTGTATGCTAGCGCCTGCCGACAGCTGGCAGCGGCGTCTAAGTACCTACCTTCATCATACGCGGCATTGGCCTGGCTCCACAGCGCACGCTCCGGAAAGTCCATTGTTCGTCGGACGCGCTCCTGATCCGCGTTGATGATGTCTCCCTTATTCTCATAGTATTCTATGAGCAATTGCCTACCAGTGCGGCCTCTGGCTTTATCAAGCTGCAGATACTGCTTGAAATGCGACAAGGAGAGATCCGGAATTACCTGAGAGACCACCCGCGGGCTAAGCACTAAAAGCCCAAGTAGTACAGTGAGTGACAACATATACTCACGGTCCCTTATCTTAAGCCGGCCGTCAAGCAACAGATAAACACAAAACAGTGTCAGAGGTATGCCGACAAATGAAAACAGGTCCCAATCGCGGTGCATGCCGAGATGGGGATCAAACATAAAAACAGCCCCGAGAGTCGAAATTAGGAATATCAGCAGAAACCGATACTCTGAACGCCGAAAAAGCCGCCTGACCGGCAGGAAAAACAGAACCGCTATCAACACCGGCAGACCCGGCAATAGCAGTATTAGCAGATTCACACAGTCGACCAGATGCATGACAGAAAATAGTGTGTATCCTTCCAGTGTGAAACGATCCTCGACCACCGGAACCAGGGAAAATCGAAAGAAGTAGTCAGTCGTATAATAATGATAGAAAACCATGACAGCGGTAACAATGGCAAGAACAACTATACTCCACCTGAGCTTCAGCTGTAATGCAGAGAGCCAGACACCCAGTCTGGTGTTTGCCACCAGCAGATAGACGGCTGCAGGGATTAGGACAAAACCAAAGACGTGAAAGAAGACGGCCAGCGCCAGCACCGGCAGAAGCCAAAAGCGATTCACTCTGCCAAGTGCAAACAATAGACCCAACAGACTAAAGATCCATACTGTCAGGATAAACATAGCATAGTTTTCAACATATCCGAAAAACAGCAGCATGTAACCACCGGAAGCCATCCCCAGAAGAAATAACAGCCTCTCTGCATTCCGCTCGAACAACGACCGTGCGGACAGAACCGCGGTTACCAAGAAACCAA
>JAOZPL010000220.1 GCA_029932795.1 Candidatus Zixiibacteriota bacterium
TTTTTCTCCGTGTTTGAAATTGACTTATACCTGCCTGTGACGACGAAGACCCTCCTTCGATTATATAGAACGGCTGGCCCACCATTCGTAGTGGGTAAAGCCATACTCAAATAATAAAATCTAATGGTGGTGTTTGCAAAGCGCAAAATAAAACTGTGTTCTTCACCGGGGTTTGATTGGAGATGAAGGGTCGCGACTGATTCACCTCGTGAAACTAAAATGAACCCCGGAGGAGAATCATAACAACACTGGGGTATGCACTCTCTCATCAACATCAGTAGCAGATCATTTCAACAGCAACATCTTCTTTATCTCGACATGGTTCCCGGACTGTAAGCGATACAGGTAAACACCGGTCGCTACGGATTTACCGGTTTCATCACTACCATCCCATTCTACCAGGTGATTTCCAGCCGGTTTAACACCGCAGTACAATAACCTCACTTGTTGCCCCAGAACGTTGTAAATACTGACTGTAACCTCAGACTTGGTTGGAAGGCTGTATGAGATCACTGTTGATGGGTTGAAGGGGTTGGGGTAGTTCTGAGCTAGCTTGAACCTGACTGGCAAGTTGGGTGTTTGGTCGTCATCAGCCTGACTCGATGATCCCTGGTTCAGATAAACCAGGAGATCATCTGAGTTGCGGTTGGTTACAACCATATCATTATAGTTGTCATCATTCAAATTAGCAGCAAACAATGAAGCGGGACCGTCGCCCGCGGCATACTGAATCGGGGGCTGGAAAGTAGCATCTCCATTGTTGAGCAATATCGACACACTGTCGGATGACCAGTTGGCCACCACTATATCGATGTCAGTATCATTATCCAGATCACTGGTGAAAGTGGCGATCGGAGCACCTCCGGAATTATAATAGATAGTGGCTTGAAAAGTACCGTCACCGTTGTTCAGTATTACGGAAATGACCGACCGGTCATAAGCGTCGGAATTCGGAGCCACCAAATCCAGGTCACCGTCGTTGTCCAGATCTGCGGCTGAGATACCGGATGGCATATGATTTGATTCACATTCGGCAACATGCGTGAAAGATCCGCTGCCGTCATTTAGCAGAATGGATACTGTATGGCCTTCCAAATTGACTACCGCCAGGTCCAGACTGGTGTCACCGTTCAAATCGATGGCTGCGGTTTCCTGCGGGCTGACCCCCACTTCAAAGGATACTCGCGTTTGAAAAGTCCCATCGCCGTTGTTGAACATAACCGAGACGCTGTCATCTATAAAAGGCATGGTGATTTGTTCATTGGTTACGACCAGATCGGGAGAGTTGTCGCCGTTAAAATCAGCCAGCCTGACAGATGTCGGTGATGTACCTGCGGCAACTGTCACCGGTGTCGCAAAGGTCCCATCGCCGTTGTTGATGAACAAAGAAACGGTATTGTCTAGTTTGTTGGAGACGGCCAGATCGATAGCCGTATCGCCGTTGAGATCAGCACCGTGTACATATACTGGAACATCACCGGTGAGGTACTTACCATGCTGTAAAAAAGTTCCATCGCCGGCATTCAGGAGTATAGTCAGGCTGTCGGTTTGATAACTTACCGTGGCAAGATCGGAATACCCATCGCCGTCAAGGTCGGCTGAAAAAACAGACCATGGCTGCCCGCCGACAAGATACGGCGAAGGGCTGTCAAACAGGTCAGCCTGTGCATGATTGGTTAAGACCAGCATCGCAAAAGCGATACCTATGAAAAGTAACCGTTGTTTCATAATTCCCCCCAGCTTAGAAACGATAACAAATCCATCTCATCTATAGATATAGATATTATCGGTATAATTCTCTCTGGGTAAAACAACAATCTCTGCGGAAAGTGACCGTCTCTCGGAGAGAAAAGTTGCCATTTTAGGCCTCCACTTCCGACCAGATATCATGGAATGTCACAAAATCCAAACACCAAGCCCGTTTATGGTTTGGTAACCCGTTGTTTCTTGGCGGGTTAGCAAAATAGTCAGAATCAATGGCGGAGAGGCAGGGATTCGAACCCTGGATAGGGCTAATAACCCTATAACGGATTAGCAATCCGCCGCCTTCAGCCGCTCGGCCACCTCTCCGTCGAAACACACCCCCCGGCAGCCTGTCGAAACCAGCAACTGTCACCCGGATAGGCAACACGCTGACTTCCCCAAGGCTGACGGGAAGACACCAAAATCTAACCCCTCCTACAGAAAAGGCAAGGTCAAACTTTGTCTGAAAAGTCCCACAGAAACCGAGGTTCACGGGTTACCTGGAATCAATCCATCGGCAGCACCAACTGGTGGCACGAAGTGAAAAACCGTCGCACTGTCAACTCCAACGCCACGACCGAGGTGATGGTCACAGCGCACAGAAGCATATAACCGACAACAATCTGCAGCATGACCGCGTCGAACGGCTCGGCCCCGGCGAGAATCATGCCGGTCATCGCCCCCGGCAGGGCAACAATACCGACCGTCTTCATGAAGTTCAACATCGACAGCATCCCCGCCACCGCTGCTTCCTTCTGATACGGAAGCGTTGCCTCACGCCAGCTTTTACCGAGCGCCAGGGCGGTTTCTATAGCGAGACGATTGTTGCGGATATCAGCACTGATCCGGTTGACAGTCAGCGCCGAGGCGTTCATGGAGTTACCGATAATCATCCCCGCCAGAGGAATGACAAATCTGGCTTCCAGAGTAATTACCCCAAGTAGAAGCATCGCGCCCAGGGTCAGTAGCGAGCCCATCGTCATCGCCACCGACGTTATCACGAATCCTCGCCTTATACCGGTGACTCTTCCTGAGGCTGCCTGCGCCCCCACCAGGATCATCACCATAATGACCAACAGCACCACCCAAACCGAGTCCAGGGCGAAGATGTATTTGAGGGCATAACCTACAGCCACCAACTGGACAAACGCCCGAACCGAGCCGAGCGCCATGTCTTTTTGCACAGGTATCTTCCAGTAGCGGCTGACCACGATGGAGAGAAGCACCAGTGACAGGGCAATCAGCACCTCGGTGAAGCCGATACTGTTCATCGCAGTTCCTTGCGCTGGTACATCCGGCCCGATTCCGTCTGCGGGTAATTGACAACCCGATCGCACGGTCCGTGTTCAGCGAGTCTTCCGGATACCAGCAGGAGCGACTCCCCCCCCATGCGAAGCGCCTGCTCCGGAGTGTGTGTAACCATTATCACTGTCAGGCCTCGCTGGTTGGCCAGTTCCCTGATAAGACTTTCAATACCCGCTGTATGGGCCGGATCCAGGGCGGAGGTGGGCTCATCGAGCAAGGCCAGCGTCGGCTTTGTCGCCAGGAGTCTGGCCAGCGCCACACGTTGTTTTTCGCCTACCGACAGCGCGTCCGCCGACCTGTCCACCATCTCCGTCTTCAAGTGTGACTGCTCCGCGAGAGTGCGAATTTCTTCTTCAGAGAGATCGCTACAGGCGTACAGGAGGTTATCACGCACCGAGCCGGGAAAAAGATGTGGCGTCTGAAAAAGATAGCCGACTTTTCGGCGCAGATCGCACGGGGAATAATCACACTGCGGTTTCCCTTCCAGAGTAACCTCTCCGCCGGTCGGTTCATCGAGCCGATTGATCAGTCGAAGGAGTGAGCTTTTACCCGCTCCGGATGGCCCCAGAATGGTGTAGATTTTTTGCCGTTCAAAGTCAAAGGAGACGCTATCAATGATTATTCTTGTATTGTCCGTATGGCCGATTCGGCGGGAGAGGTTTCTTAATCTCAACACCGGCCGGGACGTTCTCAATCCTCCGGCTCCTTGCTCGCCTCGCCGAAATAGAGAAAGCGGTTGAGCATCTTGACATAGTCCGACCACCCTTTTCCCCCGTGTTTCTGGCGTATCCGATCAATAGCGCCCATCTTGCTGTCAATCTCATCGCAGTAATACAACACAAACGCCTCCGGCATCTGCGGCACAACAGGCGTGGCAAACTCCAGCTCGCCATGATGAGAAAGGATAATGTGACGGAGCCTGATAAGCAGCTTGTCAGGGAAATCCGCAATACGTCTCGCCCGCTCGCAGATCCAGTCGTCAACCAGACAGATATGACCGATTAAACGGCCTTCATCAGTGTAATCGAAGAAAGTGTCGATCGAATACTGATCAATCGTGCCGGCGTCATGGAAGAGACCACCAAAAATCAGATAGTCAGAGTTAAGGAACGGATAACCGGCAGCCACGCGAAGAGCCAACTCCGTAACGTTTGCAGAATGCTCGGAAAGACCACCGACACAGGCATGGTGCCAAAGTTTTCCGGCGGTAGA
>JAOZPL010000221.1 GCA_029932795.1 Candidatus Zixiibacteriota bacterium
TGAGGAGAGGGACAGGGTGGAGCAGGAGGCCACCAAACAGGCCGCAATGGTTCCCCTGACGGTTATGAGAAAGGCGCTGCAGGTGCTCCAGATGGCGCACACGGTGGCTCGGAAGGGAAATGAGAATTCCATCACAGATGCCGGTGTCGCCGGCTTGATGGGGCTGGCGGCAGTGGAAGGAGCCGGCTACAACGTTAGAATCAACCTGACCTCACTGACCGACGCTGAAACCGTTGCCAGTATGAAAGAGGAAGCACAAAGCCTGGCCAAGGAAGCACGGGAGGTAGCTGAGAAAATCAGGCAACTGGTGGAAGAGAAACTATAGCAGATGTCTCAATTCATCGATCTGCACCTGCACACCAACTGTTCCGACGGTCTGCTTGGACCCGGGGAACTTTTGGAGCTTGTCAGGCACAAAGACCTGGTGGCTTTTTCGGTGACGGATCATGACACGCTGGAGGGGTACTATGCTGTCAGGGAATTGTTGGAGGATTCCGATCCGGAGTGCCTTCCCGGTGTTGAGTTGTCTGTTGATGTTAACTCCCAGGATTTGCATCTGCTGGCGTATTTGTTTGATCCGGACGATAACGCTCTAACATCGGCGCTTGTCGAATTTCAGACGAGAAGGAACCAGCGCGGTCGTATGATGGTTGAAAAGCTACGGGAAATGGGAAAGGACGTCTCTTTTGAAGCCGTCGAGGAAGCGGCCAGCGGTGGTGTTATCGGCCGACCGCATGTGGCCGACGCGCTGTTTAGGCTGGGACTGGTGAAAACATACGAGGAGGCGTTTTATAAGTATATCGGCAACGGTCGCCCGGCATTTGTCGCCAAGAGCAGACTCAAGCCTGAAGATGCGATAGGGTTGGTGCACCGAGCTGGTGGGGTGACTGTTATGGCTCACCCGTATACGGCAGACATGTACCGACACATTGAGATGATGGTAAGTCTCGGTCTGGACGGCCTGGAGATATACCACTATTCCCATTCCCTGCAAGATGTCCAGCAACTCAAACACCTGGCTGACAGATTTGGTCTGGTCCAGACGGGGGGTTCCGACTATCACGGCCGGGAGAGTCGCGAGGGGGAGATAGGTTCTCAGGAGGTACCGGTCGAACTCCTCACGGTGTTGAAAGAGAGAGCCAATCAAATACGAGGGCAACATTGAAACAGCTACTTTGGTTATTACTCATTTTCTCTATGGTTGTTGGCGTGCGTACTGACGGTGAGACCCTGTCTCAGGAAAGACAGAGAGAAATCATTGAAAACTTCATGCATGTGAGCGGTCAGCGGACTACCCTGTCAACGGCCCTTGAGCAGTACGGAGAGGAGATATTCCCGATTAAATGCGGGACACCATTCATACTCGATTTCCTGCGTAATTACGACAGGCTGGACCCCTTGTTACTCGCGTCGCTGGGAGTGCAGGATTATGCGCGTCCCAGCCTGGCCTATCACTATGATACACCCTCCGGGAAAATCAGAATCCATTACGCTATCTCCGGTGAGAACAGGGTTTTTGATGCCGACACGGACAATAACAGTAATGGTGTTCCGGATTATGTCGAATCTGTCGGGCTAATCGCCGATTCCGTGTATGATCATGATATCAACGTTCTTGGCTACCCACCGCCAGCAGTGGATGATGCCTGTGATAATGGTGAGGATGACCGTGTTGACATATATCTGATAGATTTCGAAGGTCAATACTTTGGCAAGACCTGGGCTGATACGCTCTGTTCGCCGGTGCCCGATCTGCAGATTGTTCCGGGGTGGGTAGAGATTGATAATGACTACCAGGAAATCGACGCCTACAAGAGTCGTCCCCTGGATGCTGTGCGGGTAACGCTGGCTCACGAGTTTTTTCACGTCGTTCAGTTCGGCATTGACTACAACGAGTTCAGGGGATGGATGGAAATGTCGGCGGTGTGGATGGAAGAGGAGCAGTACGATCACATGAATGATTATTATTCGGTTCTGCACTACTTCTTTGATCACCCTCGAGCGTCACTTCAAAGCCCGGACCTTTTCCATCAGTACGGTTCATCGGTTTTTCCCATCTATCTATCCGAAAGACATGGGCGTGATATTATCAGAGACATCTGGCTTCGCTGTGGTGATCTGGGGACAGGCTCCGACTGGTTGCAGGCTGTCAGTGAGGCGGTCGACTCGGCGGCGTCACGGTGGGTTTGTGTAGATGGTTCGTTTGAGACTGTCTGTTACGATTCGGCCTGGTTGCTGGAGGATCTCGTGTATGCGTTACGAGAGTTCGCGGTGTGGAACTACTTCACGGGTCGGTATTCGGGTTGGGCGCCAAACGACATGGGCTATTCCGAGAAGGATCACTACCCGGCCATTCCCGATTCGGCCATGAGGATGCATAACCGCTATCCGGATAC
The DNA here is from genome assembly GCA_029932795.1 of Candidatus Zixiibacteriota bacterium. Classification (GTDB taxonomy): domain Bacteria; phylum Zixibacteria; class MSB-5A5; order GN15; family FEB-12; genus JAOZPL01. The sequence continues at coordinate 2,397 of JAOZPL010000221.1, forward strand.
GGTTGGGGTCGGCCAAAACGTATTTAGCCCGCAAATTAATGCTTCCACCTATATTCGCCTGGAGGATCTTCAGCTTTTTGTGCCTGAGTCACATTGGGTTTGTGACAGTCTTTGGATGGATACCCTTTATGATACTCCGTGGATCTGTGACAGCTTATTTGACACGATATGTTATGATTCTCATTTGGTATGTGACACTTTGCTTGATACGCTTTACTGTGACTCCAGTTGGGTGACTGACGATAGCTTCACTGTCTTCTATTATATTGATTCCGATCCGGAGTTGTGGGGTGTCTCGGCTATCTATCAGTTTGAGAATTTCCCTGATTCTCACGACGTGGAGTCATGGTTTGCCCTGTCCGGCGGCTCGTGGTTGGCGCAGATACCTAATCCCTTACAGTACCGCTCTGTAACACTAATCTTCACGCCCGTGACCACGGATACAAACGTTTTTTACACCGGGGCAATCCAGGAGTTGGGTTACGCCCTGCTTGACAGCAGCGGTGGGGCGCCCCTTCCACCTTCAGCACTGGTGTTGCCCTACCCGAATCCGGCGGTTGTGTCAAACATGGGATTGGGAGCAGCAGCGGAGAAGGGCAAGAACGTCTGGTTCCGATTTCAGGTCCCGAGAGAATTGGTCGAAGAGTTTAGTCGCGGAACGCTGCTTTACAAGGTCGACATATACACGGTGGCCGGAGAAGCCGTTAATTCTCTCGAGGGAGAGGTGCCTACAGATCGCATTGTCGGTCCTTCGACGGTCGAGTTTGACATCCCCTGGGACATGAGAAACGCCGGCGGCAACGATGTAGCTTCCGGTGTTTACCTTGTTTACACCCATATCTATGCTGACGATTACGGCACGACATTTCTGGCCGAGGACCATGCCAAGGTGGTCATAATCCGATGATCGGCGATCCCCGGCTTATTACCCGGATCGCTCTTTTCTCGGCTCTCGTTTATGTTCTCTCCTGGGCGACCTCGGTGCTTCCGAATGTCAACCTGCTCTTCTTTGTCATCTTCGTAGCCGGATTCCTGTGGGGAACTGTCCCCGGCCTTCTGGTCGGGTTGATCGGTGTGGGACTATGGACGACCTTGAATCCTTACGGTCCGGCGGCATGGCCTATCATGCTGGCCCAGGTCAGCGGTGCGGCTGTCTGTGGAATTGTCGGTGCCTTTTTCGCTCGCACGGGCTGGATGCGGCAGGGACGTGTGCTTCGGTCTGCGGAACTAGTAATCGCTGCGGCCATCTGCACGTATGCTTATTATCTGCCGGTCAGTGCTGTTGATGCCTGGTTGTTCCAACCGTTCTGGCCGCGGTTTTACACCGGCCTGGTCTGGTCGCTGGTGTCACTTGGCTCCAACGTGATTATTTTCCCTTTGCTTTTTGGCGTGGTGCGGTATTTATATGACAGGGAAGGCTCTCAGCCATGGCGAAACAAACAGCAGTCATAATCATTCTATGCATGATTGTTGGAGCCGCATCGGGTGTGTCGGCCAATCCAGCTAATCAGCCACCGGATATACCTTCGGATTCAACCGAGGCCATTGATTCTCTCCTGATACCGGATACCCTGATGGTTCGTGACAGCCTGGACACCGATACTCTGACTGATGCCCAGAGACAGCTCATGGAATTCGAGGAACGCTATCGCCGGTTGCAGAGGGAGAGGGAATCCGAACCGAAGGAACAGTTTTCATTCTCTGACACGCTGGTCAGGTATTTTCTGTCCCCTCGTCTGAGCCAGCGAGAGCTTATAGGCCGTTCATTCTTTCATGATCCGGGAGATTATTTCAAGTTTGACCCGGGCTATTTCATACTGGATCATCAGGTGAC
>JAOZPL010000222.1 GCA_029932795.1 Candidatus Zixiibacteriota bacterium
CGCTTGCAGAACCTGGGCTATTTTTCGCGTCGTCTTCGACATGCCACAACCAGTACGCACCGCGCAGACAGCGACTACCCGTCGGGACGACTCCAGCATCGTCGGTTCACTCCCCTCCAGAGAGAACCTGGCACCGCAAGCCATAACACGGGCCGCTTTCTCCATCACGTACGCATACGGAACATCCGAATAGGAGAAAACCACCTCGTCAGCCTTATGTTTCTTAATCAGGTCTGGAAGTTCGCTTTCAGCATAAATCGGAATACCCCGGGGATATCGCCTTCCCGCAAGAGCCGTCGGGTAACGGCGCCCCGCTATATCGGGAATTTGAGTTGCCGTAAAGGCCACCACCTCGGTATCCCTGTTGTCTCTATAAAGCACGTTGAAATTGTGAAAGTCGCGGCCGGCCGCACCCATGATTATCACTCTTTTTTTCGTCCTTGCCATTGCTCGTTCCTCCACTCAGATTATCTCAATCCTGATGACAGTTACCGCAGTCTGAATGACGCCGTTTCTATATTGAAGAGGCCATCCAGATAAACAGGATCAGGTATGAGAGTGGGTGTTCTCGCGAACCCCTGAACATGTATTTACAACGCGCCAATGTCTCGAATCCTTATTCAGTGTCGATCTGGGCGCGCTGCAGAGCGCCGGAGAAATCGACATAGACAGATTTCCATTCACTGAACACATCCAGGGCTGCCGTGGCCGCCTCGCGGTGTCCATTGCCAGTCTCTTTCACGCCACCAAACGGCAGGTGGGTCTCAGCGCCGATGGTTGGAGCGTTAACGTAAAAGATACCTGTATAAACATCGCGCATGGCTGTGTAGGCCTTATTCACATCACGCGTATAAATCGAGGCTGATAAGCCATAGATCGTATCGTTGGCCAGCTCGATGGCTTCGTCAAGATTGCTGCACGTCGTCACGCTGAGCACCGGGCCGAAGATTTCCTCTTTCCAGATACGCATGTCTCGCGTGACCTCGGCGAAGATAGTCGGCTTGACAAAAAAGCCTTTGTCATAAGCCCCGCCTGTCAGCTTTTCACCGCCAGTGACAAGTCTGGCGCTCTCTTTCTTGCCAATCTCGATGTAGTTAAGGACAGTGTCAAGCTGCCCCTGATTGATGCACGGGCCCATCTGGACTGACTCTTCCAGACCATTGCCGACATTCAGACTCTCCGCCCTTTTAGCCAGCATTGAGATAAACTTGTCGACCACATCATGATGGCACACGATCCGGCTGGTGGCTGTACACCGTTGCCCGGTCGTGCCAAACGCCCCCCAGAGAGCACCTTCAACAGCCAGACCCAGATCAGCATCGTCCATCACGATTTGCACGTTCTTGCCCCCCATTTCCAGACAGGAATGTTTGAACTTCGGCGCGCAAGCCATCGAGACCTTGCGCCCGACCTCGGTTGATCCGGTAAAAGATACAACACGCACACGGTCATCACCAATCAACGAATCACCAAGGGCGCCACCGGAACCGGTTACCATATTCACCACTCCGGGTGGTACACCTTCTTCCTCCATCACTTTCATCAGATTCGCCACCGAGAGGGGAGTATCCGTAGCCGGTTTGATCACGACCGTATTGCCGCACACCAGCGCCGGCATGATCTTCCAGGCCGGAATAGCCATCGGAAAATTCCACGGCGTAATAAACGAGCAAACACCAAGCGGCTGACGGACAGTCATATTGAACTTGTTAGCCAGCTCGGAAGGAGTGGTGACGCCAAAGAGCCGACGACCCTCGCCGGCCATGTAAAACGTCATATCGATTGCCTCTTGAACATCGCCGCGAGTCTCATCAATGATTTTTCCCATCTCGCGTGTCATCTCCCGGGCACAGCGTTCCTTCTCAGCCACGAGTCGTGCTGCAACGTTGTAAAGGATTTCTCCCCGCTTGGGGGCAGGTACCAAGCGCCATTTTTTGTACGCCTCCGCAGCTGCGTCTATAGCGGCCTGGACGTCTTCGGCGGTTGACTTCTGAAAAACACCGACCACCTCGTCCGTGTTGGCTGGATTGCGGTTTTCTGTTGTCGCCCCGGACTTCGACTCTACCCACTGTCCGCCAATATAATTCTTGTAGGTATTGCTGGCCTTCATGGTTAACTCCTTATTATATATGGCGCTTTCGTGTATCCACAGCGCCGGTGGTTGTGAATTTATTCACAGCAATGCAACACAGGGTGTTAATATATCACTACCTCGGAGTTTGTCAACCGGTTTCACTGCTATGACGAGGCCTTTTCTTCGTTACGCCGCAATAGATTACGGAAAGACCTGAAGACTATAAGCTCTCGCTGGACACGCCTGATGATTGAGCGAAACATCGCCCTAAGATGTCCCTTATTCCATCGTAACCTCAAGATTTGCATTGACTTTTGTCGGATTGGTGCGTTAGTATGATAAAGGGCAGGGAGAAATCTGATGTACTCGTTGCTGCTTACAGCATGGCTTTGCCTGCCGGTGGCTCCGCTGAACCCGATCGAAGAAGATACGTTGGCAGCCATTAACCTGCATTTCACCGCCGGGATTAGCGGACCAAACGGCGTGGTATCAACCGGCCCGGAGATTTCCGCCAAGTACGAGATGCGGGTTCTGCATCCGCTTATCCTGCGTGGGGCGGTCGAGTACAAATACGGTAAGATGAGCTCAAAGCTCTATCCCCAAGGGGGCCTCCACACATCCACACTTTCTCTCGAAACACTTTATTATCGCGGGACGAATCATCTAACCGGCTACATAGGTGGGGGTGTTGTTTATGCTTTCAACTGGTTCCGCCCAACCACCGCCACTGCTGACTCTCTGCGAGCTATGGAGAACGTTACCGATGTCAATGTGTCAGAGCAGATCGGGTATCGAATTACGCTGGGGCTCAGGTATTATCGGTCCTATTCACTCGAAGTCGGGATCACCGAATTGCGGCCGGATATTGTCAAGCAGGAGGACACCGGGCAGGCCAGCTTCTCAAAAAAATATCGACAGACCAAAACCGGCAGCTTTAGAATAACGGTAGGCTACCTCCTGCCTCTGGCAACGTTCTGAGAGCAACCGCTAACAGCCCCCGTTCTGATATCTATCCAGGAACTCCTTCCTGAAAGATTCATAACAACCTTCCTCAATCGCCCGGCGAATACTCCGCATCAGATTCTGATAGAAGAAGCTTGAGTGGTAGGATGCCAGGACCATGCCGGTAATCTCTGACTGGTTATACAGGTGGCGCAGATACGCCCGGCTGTACTTCCGGCAGACGCGGCATTCACAGTTCGGATCAAGCGGGCGTTCATCGTTGATGTATTCGGCGTTTCGATAGACAAGCGGTCCCTCAGAGGTAAACACCTGGCCGGTACGAGCGTTCCGGGTAGGCAATACACAGTCGAAAACGTCCACCCCGTATGAAACCGCCATCAGGATATCCTCAGGATACCCGACACCCATCAGGTAGCGGGGTTTGTCAGCAGGCAGATACTGAATCGTGTGCGCCAGGATATCCTCCATTTCCTGCTTGCTTTCCCCTACTGACAGCCCGCCGATAGCGTAGCCGGGAAAATCGAGTGAAACCACCTGTTCAGCCGCTTGTGAGCGCAAATCCTTGTATACCGATCCCTGTACAATTCCCCAAAGGCATTGATGGTCGTCGCCTGTATTCCGGAGTTCAGTATGAACCGACAGGCAGCGTTGCGCCCATTGATAGGTTCGTTCCACACCGTCGGCTGCCCGCTCTCGGTCGGTCGGATAAGGCACACACTGGTCAAATGCCATAATGATGTCAGCACCAATGGCGCGTTGAATCAGTATCACTTTTTCAGGTGTGAACAGATGTCGGGAGCCATCGTGATGCGACTGAAACTCAACGCCGTCATCGGAGATATGCGAGATATCCTTGAGGGAAAACACCTGATAGCCGCCGCTGTCAGTCAATGTTGGGCGGTTCCAGCCCATGAACCTCGCCAGCCCGCCCTGACCCTTGACGACCTCATGTCCCGGACGAAGGTAAAGATGATACGTGTTGCCGAGGACAATCTCCGCACCTATCTCAGACAGATCATCCGAGGTCAACGCCTTGACCGCGCCGGTCGTGCCGACCGGTAAAAAAACAGGTGTCTGAAAAGTACCGTGAGGAGTAGTTATCTCGCCACGGCGGGCAGGGCCGTCTGTGGATATGAGTGTGTATATAGGTTTGCTAGCCAAAGACGACATCCAGAGCTG
>JAOZPL010000223.1 GCA_029932795.1 Candidatus Zixiibacteriota bacterium
TGTCTGTTCGGGTGATATATTTCAGCCCATGCGAATCTGTCATCTGTCTGACACGCATCTCGGAGCCGGAGAGAGTCATCATAAACGTGGTCAGAGCGGTCTGACACTTCGGCAGGAAGATATTATCAATAGTTTCGTCGAGGCGGTTGACCGGATCATTGATATCAAGCCCGATGTTTGTGTCCACTCGGGGGATATTTTCGACAAAGTCCATCCGTTGAATCGAATACTGGCCGTGGCGGCCCGAGAGCTGCACCGCCTGGCTGAGACAAACGGCATCCCCACGGTGATCATAACCGGCAACCATGATGCTCCCAAGCAATCGCATCACAGCGCGGCGCTGGAAGTCTTCCGACATATCGAGAACCTGAACATCGCAGCTGGCAGCAGGCTGGAGCTGTTTAAGATCGGGGACCTGAAGTTTTACGCTCTGCCTCACTGCCTGACAGCGGAGGTTTTGAAAGAACAGTTGGCGCAGTGTGTCCCTGACCCTGATGTCGCCTTTAATATCCTGATTATGCACGGCGTAGCGGCCGGGATGCCGGAGTTCTCAATGGCTGATCTGGGGGAACAGGAGTTGCCCCTGGAGGTGATGAGCCGGTTCGACTATACCGCTCTGGGGCATTTTCACAACTACTGCCGGGTCTCTCCCCGGGCATACTACGCTGGTTCCACTGAACGTCTGTCACAGGCGGAAAGAGATGCGGCCAAAGGATTCCTGGTGGTTGATCTGGAGCCGTTCAATGTCTCTTTCCGAGAAGTAACGAGCCGTCAGATGATAGACCTGCAAACAATCGATGCCGCCGGTAAGCGCGGTGACCAACTGGCGCTGGTCATCAGGGAGCAACTGGAAAAGGTTGACAGCAGTGACAAGATTGTCCGTGTTAACGTGCATGGAGTGACGGCAGAGACGATGAAGACTATCCCCTCACACCTGCTGGCTGAACTCAAGGAGAAGTCGTTCGCACTGGACATTCGCTTCGAGAAGGACAAGAGCGAAGCTTCAGACATACAGTTTGGCCGCACCGCTATCGGGCGTCTGGACCAGAGTTTCCTGCGGTATCTGGAGACGGTCGATCTGGAGGGGTTTGACAAGGAACGCCTGAAACGTGAAGCGCTTAAGTATCTCTCCGTGGAGGATTGAGAAAACTGGACTTTGGTAAGGTTGACTCAGATCTGGTGACAATCCCGCATGCAGTCTATTGCCCGTACTCCACAAACGGTATCAATTCCAAACCGTGAAGAATAACCAGAAGTACCGCAATCGGAGTAATGTATTTGAGTGTCAGTACGGTCGCCTTGTACAGACGACCTGCTGAACCGAACTCCTCAGCGCGCACTTTGTCTTTGACTACCCAGGCAATAAAGAGACAGATAAGCAGACCACCAACTGGAAGCATGTAGTTGGTCGAGAAATAGTCAAACAGATCGAAGAATCCGGTTTCCCAATCACCATAAACAAGCTTGAGCGCCGAGACCGCCGAGAGAAGACCCAGCAGATATATCAGGGTTCCCATAATAAGGCAGGCTTTGGTCCGCCCCCAACCCCGTTCATCGACGAAGTAAGAGACAACTACCTCCAGGAGCGAGATCGACGAGCTGAGCGCGGCAAAGGTCAGCAGCATGAAAAACGGTACAGAAATCAGTTGCCCCGTCTCGGCAAACAATACAGGTAACGTTTGAAAAATCAATCCGGGCCCAACTCCGGGTTCCAAGCCATAACTGAAGACGAGTGAGAAAATGGCCAGACCGGCCATGAGTGCAATCAGCGTGTCAAGAAACGAAATCGTTATAGCATCCTGTACGATCCTCGCGTCACTTTTCATGTAGCTACCGTAGGTAATCATCGCTCCCATGCCCAGAGAGAGAGTGAAAAAAGCATGTCCCAGTGCGGAAAGGACACCCTCAGCGGACAATTTGCTGAAGTCCGGATTGAACAGAAAGGATATTGCCTTCATACCGCCGTGTGTGAAAAAGAGTCCGTAGAACATAAGGCCAAATAGGATGATGAACAAGGCTGGCATAAGGATTTTGGACCAGCGTTCGATACCATTACGAATTCCTCCGACCACAATACCAACAGTTAGTGTCATGAAGATAGTGTGCCACAGGATGGACCATGTGGGTGAACCGACCAGTTCGCTGAACTGGCCTTGAATCTGGTCTGCAGTTCCTTCGAATCCGACCAACGCCTTGAAGATATACGCCAGAGCCCAACCCGCCACCACGCTGTAAAACGAGAGGATGACAAAACCGGAGGCGACTCCCAGCCAGCCAGCAATCTGCCAGGGTGAGCCGTCACGGTGCAGTCGCTGAAAGGCACCCACCGGGTTCTCCTGAGCGCGCCGGCCGATAATGAGTTCAGCGATCATCAACGGTAAGCCGACAATGATGACACTGCCCAAATATACCAGAACAAACGCTCCACCACCATAGACGCCGGTGATATAGGGAAACTTCCAGATGTTCCCCAGTCCGATTGCCGAGCCGGTGGCGGCCAGGATGAACCCCATACGGCTGGTCCAGTGCGCGCGCCTTTTTACTCTGGTCGGATGCTGACTGGTATCGTGCCAATCGGTTCCACTGGCCATTGACTATTCTCCGCGTCATGCGTCCGGGTGAACGTCGAGCCCCGAAAGTAAAACGGGGCGTGACGCTGCGCCCGAGAAAACTGCAGATACTTCGTGGTCTTCCTGCATTACAATTGCGTTCAAGAAAGTAACTGGCCCTGACAGTGTCAACTAATAATGACCCTTGTAGGTTTTTAGTTGACAGTCTTTGGAGGTCGAAATAGGTTGCGGCGAAATTAACGAATGAAAAGAAGGAAAGATTATGAAAAGGACGTTCTTCGCTACGTTATTGATTCTACTGTTGCCCGCTGTCTCCGGTTATGCCGTTGATGCTGTGGGTTCATCGTTTGGCACTCTCACTACGGCACAGGCACTGGGACTGGGGCACGCTGATTTTGGATTCGGTATTGGCCTGGCGGACAGAACCTCTTTTGTCGGCACATTCGCTTATGGTTTGTCGCAGTATACTGACGGTCGGATCAGGATCGGCCTTGTCGACCCTGATCACGGCGACACGGAGTTTACAATCGGGGCTGATTTCAAATGGCAATTCTGGAATTACGGTGTGCAGACCGACCACCTATTTGATTTTGCCGTTGGTGGGTTTGCTGAATATGTTGACTTCAGCGGGTGGTCAGTGTTCCAGGTAGGTGGCCATCTAATCGGTTCGTATCCCATAATCCTGACCAAGGGAGGCATACTCAGCCCGTATGGCCGGTTTAACGCCCGGCTCGAACATGTCAGCAATGGAGATTCCGAATCGAATCTCAAAATCGGCCTTAATGCGGGTGTTGCCTGGGAAGCAACCGCGACAATCTCGTTCCTCGGCGAATTCCAGATTGACGGCAACGATGGTGTGTTCTTTGGCGTTGACTTCAATGTCATGTAATCTCGAGCGTTTTCCCAGAGTACCCCAGGCTTAGGCGGGCACAAAGACAAACGTAGTGTCATACCTTGACGCGATAATCCTCGGAATCATACAGGGTCTGACCGAGTTCCTGCCGGTATCATCCTCCGGGCACCTCGTACTTGTCGAGTCGATCTTGGGAGTTAAACAACCCGGTGTGTCCTTCGAGTTGCTGGTGCACCTGGGAACCTTTCTTTCTGTACTGGCTTATTTCAGGCGAAGGATTCTCCGCCTGTTGCAGTCTCTTTTTGTCAGAGAGATGCGGCGCGAGCGGGGTATGGTTATGTATCTGGTTATCGGAAGCATTCCTGCCGGCGTCATCGGTATCCTGTTTGCGGATTTCTTTGAACGGACGTTTACGAATCCTCTCCTGACGGCTGCGCTCCTGATTGTTACCGGGATTATTCTCCTGACACCGAAGCTTGTACGGACCGGGGCAAATGACATCTCATGTCTGTCGGCCATTACGATGGGGGTCGGCCAGGCATTAGCTATCTTCCCCGGGATTTCGCGTTCCGGCAGCACGATTGCCTTCGGTATGCTGGCCGGTGTGGATCCGTCCCGGGCGGCGGAGTTCTCGTTCCTGCTGGCGTTGCCTGCTATTGCCGGAGCAGTGTTGATAAAATCTGGCGAGCTAATGCTGCTGGATGCGGGTTTGATCCGACAGTATCTGGTTGGCTTTGCCTTTGCT
>JAOZPL010000012.1:0-986 GCA_029932795.1 Candidatus Zixiibacteriota bacterium
AAACGATCAGAAACTACGTCGTTTCAAAAGATTTTGTCTTCATCTCCTGGCAGGGCGGCTATAATTTCTATGTCGGCAACAACAGAAATGCCAGTGGTTGGTCGGCGAGGGTATCGGGCATCGATAAAAGCTGGAAGGCCGGTTACATTCAATCCATTTCCACGGCTGAGAAAAGCGCGGGGAGAAGACTGAAGCGTTCCGAGGTTTCCGACTTCTGGTATGCAACCGCCTGGAAAGAGATTACAAATGACCCTTCGGCATTCGCTGCCCTGCTTTTCAAAAAGTTGCGCCTGCTGATAAACGGCTATGAAATCCCCAACAACCAGAACATCTATCTCGTGCGGAGGTTCTCGCCTCTCATCAAACCATTGATGTTCAACCGGCCGTTTTACTTCCCTTTTGGTATACTGGCTCCCCTCGCCTTGGTCGGTCTGATATTGTCCCTCTCCCGGTGGCGCAAGTTTCTCATCATCTATCTGTTTCTGTTCTCTTACGTAATCTCGCTAATGCTGTTTTTTGTCTGTGCCCGATTCCGTCAGCCGTTGCTGCCCTTCCTGATACTGTTCGCCGTCTTTGCCGTGTACAAGTTCATTGACTACGTAAAGAAGAAACAGATCAGAAGCGTGGCGTTGTTTCTTTTTGTGTTTCTGTTACTGGGAATAGTGAGCAATCGTGACGCGCTCGGCCTTGACCAGAAAGCAGTGACAGCCGAGGATTATCATCTTCTGGGGAATGCCTACCTCAGAAAAGGGAACCTCGAGGGGGCCTTTTCCGAATACCAAAAATCAATCATCGCCGATTCGACCTTCGCTCGCGGCTACAACAATGTCGGCGTCATCCTGACACGCTGGGGTAGATTTGACGAGGCCGCCGACTACTTCAAGAAGACTATTCGACTGAGCTCGGGCATTGCCGAAGCCTATTACAACCTGTCTATCTGCTATCTGGAGCGGGGTGATCCTGATAAGGCGATACGGATACTGGAA
>JAOZPL010000012.1:996-15254 GCA_029932795.1 Candidatus Zixiibacteriota bacterium
ACTTCCTATAGATGATAAAGTGCATCTGCAATTAGGCCAGACTTACTATGAAACAGGGAGGATTGCAGAGGCCAAAAGAGCGGTGGAGCAGAGCCTCAGGCTGAATCCAGACAACCAGACAGCAAAAAACCTCTTTCAGCAATTGTTGATGTTGTCTGAAGGTGATGAATAGAAATTGAGAGACAATCCAATCCCTCATGTGGTATCAAGGTGTCGTCCCTTAAGTTTGGCAACGATACATGAATGATTCGGCAAACAACCTTCGGGCGGACTTTCTGGCCCCTCTGGTGAGGGACCTTTTTGTGGTGGAGGCAATATACCGCCACGGTGGTCGGCTGAAAGTCAGCCTGAGTTATCGCTTCGATCGTGACCTGACGAATCGGTTAATCAAGGAACGCCTGCGCCATTCCGGGTACGATTACACCCTCCACGAAACGGAAAACCACCTGGTCCTGGATATCGACCCCAAACGGCGATTCCGGGTTCCACCCCTTAACCTGATCCTGTTTCTCCTCACATTGTTCTCGGTTTACTTCATCCCGGTCTTCTTCCGATGTGAGCCCGGAACGACAAGCTGGTCCGACTGGTTCGGTCAGACATTAAAAGCTCTCAAGAGTGGCGCCGGAATCGAATTCACCCTGGCCATGATCACTATCCTGTTCGTTCATGAGATGGGTCACTACATCGCGAGTCGGCGGCGAGGCATTATCACTTCCTGGCCGTATTTCATCCCGGCGCCCAACATCATTGGCACGTTTGGCGCCATCATCAAATCCAAGTCTCCATTCTGGAATCGCCGTGATCTGATTGAGGTGGGCGCCGCCGGGCCAATCGCCGGATGGGTAGTCGCCATTGCATGGCTTGTATTCGGCCTTTCCCACAGCGTCATGATGCCGGCGGACGCGATAGCTCCCAACGTGCTGGCCTTCTCCATGGAGGGAGAATCCCTTCTCACCCGTTTTCTGGTACCTATCCTGATCGGAAACGCCCCTGAAGGATGGTATTACGTTTTCTCCGAGGCCGCCTTCGCCGGCTGGGTAGGCCTGTTGGTGACGGCGATAAACCTCCTGCCGGTGGGGCAGCTCGACGGCGGGCACATCATTTACGGGCTGATCAGGAGAAAACAGACGATACTGGGCTGGGCGGCGGTGGCAGCGCTTATCGCTCTCGGCTTTCAGTCGTTACTATGGTGGGTTTTTGCCGCCTTCGGACTGTTTTTCGGGGTTTCGCACCCACCAACCATAGATGACCGCCGCCAGCCCGGAACGGTCGCCACGGTGATGGGCATGGTATCGATAATTATTCTGATAATCTCGCTTACGCCGGTGCCGTTTCCGTGAACGGCATCTCGTCAAGACAAGATACATCCACGTCTGACCCATAGAGCTCCTTGAGGTCAATCTTCCCCGATTTCAGAATCATCAGGAACTTATCGACCAGATGCGGGTCAAACTGCGTACCCCGACCCTTGAGCAATTCCCCTACCGCAACGTTTAGCGACGCGGCCGGGCGATACGGACGATCGGACATGATGGCATCAAACGTATCCACTACCGCCAGAAGCCGTCCCTCAACAGGGACGTCCTCACCCTTGAGCCCTTTCGGGTATCCTGAACCATCGTACCGTTCATGATGACCGATAATGTACGGAATCGAGGGCTTGAACAGATTGATACCCCGTATGATTTTCAGTCCCAGTGCGGGGTGTCGCATCATCCGGCGGCGCTCCTCGCCTGTCAATCCGCTTGGCTTGTTGAGAATACCGTCCGGTACGCCAATCTTACCAATATCGTGAAGAGTACAGCCCATAATAAGAGCATGCACCTGTTTCTCACCCCAGCCCAGTTCTCGGGCCACCATGGAGGCGAGTCCGATCACACGGTCGGTATGTCCTGCCGTGTATTCATCGCGCGCCTCGATGGCGTTGGCCAGCGCCCGGATCGCCTGCAGGTACGAGGCTCGAAGGTCCTGATACAGTCGTTTTCTCGCAATTGCCGAAGCCGCAGAATTAGCAAGTATGGTCAGGATATCCAACTGTCCGGGCGTCACGCGCTCGAAGGGGGACATGATCTGCAGGTTGATCACACCGTGGAACTTCGAACCGATGAATATGGGTTTCGATATCAGTATCCGGGATATCTCCCGGCCATCAATAACTACACGTTCACTGTTTATGATCGGCTTGGGGCTCCTCCTGCCTGAAAACTGCTTCAGGATTGACTCATCAAGCAGGTACCGAGTATCCAGGTCCGATTTGGTCTCGCAGATTCTTTTGACTATCACACCGCTGCCGGGATCAATCTCAAACACACACGCCCCGACGGCAGAGAACTCCGTAATGCATGACCGAAGCACCAGCGTGAGATATTCCCTGAGATCAACATTAGGCGCTACCGTATTGGCCGCTTTTAGAAACTCCAGTTGCCCACGCAGGTGCAGGTTTTCTCTGAGCACCTTCTGGTGCGCCAGGCCACGCTTAATGGTTGCCCGCAACAGTTCCAGCTTAAACGGTTTGATCAGAAAATCGTAGGCGCCTCGCTTCAGCACGGCAATAGCCATCTCCACCGTCGGATAAGCCGTCATCAGGATTACAATAGCATTCTCATGATTCTCAAGAGTAGATTCGAGTACTTGAACCCCGGACAATTCACCCATTACCAGGTCGGTGAGAACGAGATCAATCGGATGAGACTTGATATGCTTTATCGCCTCGCGGGGATCGGTAAAGGCGACAACGTCATACTTCTCCGAGGCCAGGGCTTCGACGATGATATTGCAGATATACTGCTCATCGTCGACCACCAGAAGCTGTGTATTCAATGATGCTTGCATGGCTGTCCTCATACACTCTGAATCTCACTTACTATCGGAAAATGCAGAGAAAAGCCAACCCGGAGATCAGTATCTGTTGGATTTTTGCGCTGTCGTACTAAGGTCTTTCTTAGACGTCTATAAAAACCTGTTCGGCCATGTATGAAGACCGTACCAGAGGTCCGGCAAAAACCCTGTCTATCCCGGCCTTTTTTGCCGCGGCGGCCATCAAGTCAAACTCCGCCGGGGGGACGTAACGATGCACCGGATAATGATCGCGCGACGGCGACAGATACTGGCCGATTGTCAGAATCCTCACCTTGCTCCCAGCCAGATCGGAAAACACCACCCCGACCTCGTCAATAGTTTCCCCGAGACCAACCATCAGGCCGGATTTCGTCAGGGCACCGTATTGCTCAGCCGCCAGCTTTAGAAGCTTCAGCGACCGGCCATAATCCGCGCCCGGCCTTACCTGCGCATAGAGACGCGGGACAGTCTCAAGATTATGGTTGAAAACATCCGGCTTGGCTTCCATAACAATACCCAGTCCCTGAGGAGCCTCTCTGAAATCCGGTGTCAGTACCTCGACCTTGCAGCCGGGAGCCTGCTTCCTGATTTCCCTGATGACATCTGCAAACTGCCCGGCTCCCCCGTCAGGCAGATCATCGCGGGTAACCGAAGTGACCACGGCGTATTTGAGCTCCAGTTCTCTGACAACAGCAGCTACCCGTTCCGGTTCGGTGGGATCAGGCGGCAGAGGCACGCCGCTCTTAACATCGCAGAAACGACAGTTGCGAGTGCAAAAGGGGCCAAGAATAAGGAACGTTGCCGTTCCGCGACTGAAACACTCGCCCCGATTGGGGCAATTGGCGGCGCGGCATACTGTATTCAAACGATAGCTCTTCAGGAGCGATGAAACCCGGGCAAACTCGTCTCCGCCAAAGGCCCGGACTTTCAGCCAATCCGGTTTCGGTCCACAGCCACTCTCAGCATTCATTCTCATGGTCAATCTATGAACAGCTCTGGCGGACACTTCTTCGATTCCCGGGACGCCGTTGATTTTCAATCAAGTATATGTCAAAACGCTCGATAATCAAGAGAAAGGACAGTAAACACCCTGAGGAGCATCCGGATGTCGTTTCGAACCCCCATCATCTGCTGGCTTGCCCTGCTGCTCTTTTCTTCAACAGTTACAGCTGCCGGGAAAACGGGAGCCCGCCTGGAAAAGATCGGTGACGTCCGGCATAGCGAGCTGCGCGTGAGACCGTCGCTGGCCACCGCCGACACCTGTATTGTGACACCCAATGACGTAATCGTCTGGCGTATTGATGGTTGGGTCACCGGCTACGAGTTGTACAAATCACTGATGGATCCTTCCGTCAGTTGCTCCCAGCCGTATCCCTTCACAATAACTGAGATCGATATGCCGATGGCGTTCGACGTCGCCACAAACCTGATTGTCTCTGTGGATGTCGAAGCTGTTGACAGCACAACCATCCCCGGCTGTCCGATTCCAGGTGTGCTGCTGGCTATTTCGCAGGAATACGAGATTACAGTTCCGAGTGGCGGAGGGGTGTTCAGTATCTGGATTCCGCTCGACACGCCCATCGTGGTCAATGGTCCGTTCTTCGCCGGTTTCTATATCGGCAGCCTTATCGACCCCGATATTGGTGCCGCGGTACTCTGCGATTCCTTCCCGGTACAGTGCGCCACTTTCAACATCTGGGACGAACAGATCGGCTGGATTGATCTGGTCAATAACTCCTATTACAATTTCCCTGGACGTCTGGCGATGGAGGTAGCCGGAATACCCGGTGGCGGCAACACAGAACCGACCCCACTGGTGACCCTGTTGTCTCCATCAAACGGTGATGCTCTTTACGGCAACGCCGACCTCTGGTGTCTGGATACCTCCCGCTCGGCAATTATTGATTACGTCTCGTTTGAATACTCGAACGGCGGGCCATTCTCTGAGATCGGCCGTGATTATGATGGCTCCAGCCCGCTCCGAGATGGTATCGCCACAGTTGAAAGCGGCACCGGTTACAGTCTCAATTGGGATGTTTCCGGTCTTCCCGAAGGTGCGTTCACAATACGCGCGACAGCTTATGACACGTCCGGCCAATCATCGTCAGCCACGGTTGCCGTATACGTGGAGCCGACACCACCGCTTCCAAACATAACATCGCCTGATAACGGCGACGATATCTGCCCCCCGCTGGATATCATCATGTCCTGTAATGACGAAAACATCTCGTACATTGAAATATACCGATCCAACGCGCAGATGGAATACTCAATCGGCCTGACGCCACTGAGCCAGTTCGCGGTAGGGGACGCCGACGGCGATCCAATGGACGGCAATTTGATGAGCAACGGCGAGTTCGGCAACTACTACAACGGGCCGGTGGCGGCAGCTGTCGCTGTCAAACTCTGGTCAGACCGCGGACTGATCGACCTGATCACGGGCGGCAATACTATAGAGATGGTCACCGAGGAATTGGCCGAACTCCTCCATACGCGGGCTAATCATGGCACGTACGATGAAGACCTTCTCTGTGGTTTGAGAGCATACGACGCCTCTCACGGTGACCAACTGGAATTCGATTTCAGGCGTAACCCGGATTATTACACGCTTCGAGCCTGGGTGGAGGAGGAAGAGCGCGTAGTTATAATTGGACTATCGGGAGGACCGGCGACGTTTCTGACCGTGGACGGGTTCAAGGATTGGACACCACCGGACAGCAGCCATATTGTCTCTGTTGCGAATCCGCTGAGCGGATCCATCCAGCATCTCCCCATGCGGGATAACCCATCCTACAGCGAAATCTATCTCAGTGATTCCTGGCAGCGAGTCGATATCATGATTTCCCTGCTGAGTAAGTCCTGGGGTGTTACCCGGCGTCTGCAGGGAGCCGATTTCTCCGGAGCCGACGGCTGGTCATTCTCGTGGACCCCTTCAGACCTGATTGAAGACAGCCTGTATTTCATTCGCGCCGCAGCGTGCGACGCTATGTACTACCGGGGAACATCAACGGTGCTCGTCCGCAACAACTGTTCCCAGAGCTACGTGGTCGGCGATTTCAACGACGATGGTCTCGCTGACATCGGCGATCTGTTCGTGCTGATAGACTTCATAGCCCTGGGTGGCGACCCTCCGGTGGGGGGAATCGGTCGCGCTGACGTCAACTGTGACAACTACGTCAACGTGACCGATATCGTCTACTACATGAACTATCTCTTTGCCGGCGTCGGAGCGCCCTGCTATTGAGAATCCCCTGAGGACAAGACCGCCGCTCCCTCGGGGGCGGCGTTCTTATTTACGGCTTGCTGCAGCTTTGATAGCCCGACGGGCGATCTCCAGTGACACACCGCAGATGGCTATCAGGTTATCAACTGCCTCATCCAGGTGCTCCAGCCATTCCTGCTCAGGATACCTGGCACACAACTCGTCGGTAAGCTCATCAGCTATAGCCGAAATATACTGGGCATACTTCTGCCGCTTGCCGACTCTCAGAAATGGGATCACGTACCGGTTGGCCAGGTAACCGGCCAGAGTCAGACCGATCGTACCCAGAACACCCAGCCAGGAATTGGGATTGCCAAGAAATGCTTCCAACATAATACCCCTTTTTCATCTGGAAGTTTATATCCTTTGCCTACCAGACAAGCTGCCAGCTGGTCTGTACAGGCACCTTTAAGCGTTTCCGCAGGATCGTACCGTCTTGTCGGCTTATCGCGATTTCGTAACTGGTATCCTCGCCGGTAAGTGAATCAGAAGGAATCAGGTCAAGATAGAAGTATCCGAGTGAATCGGTCTGAGTGGAAACCGAAAAAGGGGATACCACGAGACCACCTGTACGCGCTACCCCCTTCGGCAGTGAAGCTGAGACGCTGGCTGATCCTTCCGCTTCACTCCGCACATCAACCACCCAACCGTAAACCCGGCACAACTCAGGCGAGGCTGGCGTACCCGGATCAAACCGACCGGCCAAGACGGTGTCCACACCGGTACCGGTGACGACAACGGTGTCGTACGGGGAAAAGAGATACCCCGGTGCAGCAGCTATGATCACAAAACTGTCGGCATCGAGATTAAAGTTCGCTTCCCCTTCACAGTCGGTTGTGCCCACAGCAATCAGTGATGTTTGGCTGACATTCCGGACAGCCAGGCGAACACCGCTTATCGCCTGCCCGAGCACTGAATCACGGGCACAGATACTATACGAGTACATGCCACTCCCTGAGGAGATACCGGAGACCTCCATATCCAGATAGCGGCCAAATGTACCGGCAACGGTATGGTTACCCTGCGGTGTGTTCCAGACCCAGCTTGCTATCGAGGTCGAGTCGCCGCCTCCTCCCTGATAACTGAGCGAATCCTGAAGGACGGAATCGGAGGTTTTCGAGGCGATATCATAAACATCAGCTTGAACGTAGGTCGCGTTGTTCAGTGAATCACCCATCGAGCCGGCCGGAAAAGAGGTACCGAATGAGAGGTTCCAGACCGAATCCGCAATTCTCCCCATGTCTTCATGGTTGATCGATATGGTGTTGGTTACTGTCGCCACCGTCCAGGCTGCATGATTCTGAACTGAATCCAGGACCGCATACAGGGAGTCAAGAACCTTGCCGAGTGAGTCCAGCACCTTGGTCAGCTCGTTCGCCGGAGCTACCCAGTCATCTTGACTCTGAAGTGTATCAAGGATCTGGTTAACTTTTGCAACCTCGTCATCCCAGGCCTCAATGCTATCGTTGACCTTTCCAAGTTCCGCCATATCCACACCGACATAAACCCAGATAGTTTTCCAATTGTAAAGGTCACCATCGTCCTCGAAAAAACCGGCCATAACCTCGTACAGGCCATTGCCGCCGGCTCCATCGATGTCCGAAAAGACATCAGTGAAAACGAGCATATCATTGAGCGCGGCACACTGAGCGTCACCGGAGTTGAACCAGGTATCGTACTTCTCGGTACCATCGAGTTTGGTGACTATCCGCACCGAGTCAGGCGTGATGTAGAAACCGGAGGAATCAAGCGAACGACCGGAAATCGTTATCTCGTCAGAAGCGGTCAGGTATATCTGTCCTGACGACACGCCCGGCAGAAAGCACCAAGCTACAACGCAGATCAATATATGTTTGATTGTCCTCACTATCTTCTATCCTCCATGTTTCACTCGTCCCCCGTGATTATTCTCCTGCGCCTGTATGTTTCTCCGCCGCCGGTTGTGTATGTGGCATAAAATGAAAAGTAATTCGTGTTATCGGCATCGTGATCCCAGGGATTGTTCCATTGTAGTGGGGATGATTGGTCATCCCTGGTCATGGGCGGTGGGTAGCCAACATAATCATAATTGATATTGCAAACGGCACTGAGAACACCGAGGGCTGCCGAATAATCAACACCGCTAGTCATGCTGATTGACAGACCGGTTTTGCTTGTCCAGGTTCCCGGTGAATTTGTACCAACGCCCGTATAATCGGTTGTATTGTCGATCAGATCATCCGGCACATTAGCGCCACAGTCGTAAATCGCCATCTGGGCTGTTGCAGAACCTGTACCAAGACTAACAGTCAATTCCGTAACGGTTTCGCCGGTGCCAGCTGTATGCCAATCGCTATCTCTCTGGAAGCTCCAATTGTAGCCCGACCCGATGCCACCGAAACCAGCCCCTTTTGTCGTATTGCCGAAAGTGGGATCGATTGTTACCGGATAGGTTGCATGTTCAAGAAAAATAGCGGGCACATTGACTGACAGACAACCGGCCTTCGTATCTATGTGAAGGTCGCACCAGAGAGTATCTTTTCCACTCGCGTCCCAAACCCTCGGGCGGTAAATATGGAATGCCTTGCCTGTTTTGTAATTTACGATGTTGGTATCTGCCCCGTTTATCTTAATGTGGTTGTCCCTCTTGCTGGCGTGATAGACGGCATAGGAATTGAAGACGCTGTCCGGTATGTCCGGCGGTTCCACGAAAGTCTCATCAGCAACCATTGCCGCACTGTCCTGATAGTAAAATACCAGGCCCTTTATTTCTATGGGATAGATGAAAACATTCGTGTCGGGCATCTCCTTCAAGATGATCTGCCACTCAAACTCGGTCTCGTTCCTGGCGAACATGTCATGTGTAAGCACCAGGTTTGACAGCTCCACTCGCGGCTCATCATTGAAGGAACTGTTTGTCATCTCCGGTGAAATCATCGGATGCTCCGGCGTTGAGAGATTCACCCGGAACCGGCACTCTCCTTGCCAGAGGGTGATCATGAAAACGGGATCGAAGCCCTCAGTATTGGAATCGCCGATTTCGACTGTCATCCGTTTCGACTTGACGCGCGCATCCGTTTCCCCATCCCAGAATCTGATCGCGGTTGATACCGTGGCAGGAGGTTCCCCCTGAGATTGCGCCTCGTCAACGCCAATCATCAAAGGTGTGATCAGGCAGACGAACACAACACGGCTTACACATTTGGCAGGACACATCTTCATCCGGTTACTTCTTCTCCCTTGCCGGTTTGGATGACTTGCTGTCTTCTTTCTTCTCGTGCTTATTCTCTGTCAGCACTTTCCGGCGGATCTTCTCCAGATCCTTCCACAGTCTTTTCTGTGCTGTTTCTTCCGGTGCCATTTTGCGATAGAACTCCATCATCTTCAGCCAATCTCCCAGCTTAGCGTTGTCTTTCGTTTGCTCGCAGAGCGCCTCGAAGTAATCCCGAATCAACTCTCTCAAGAGTTCAACCGGCTCCTTCGAGTTGTTTGATCTGGTCTGTCTCTTTTTCTTAGTCACCCATCTCCAGAATCAGGAGGTCCACTGTCACCGCCCCCGGTGCCTCCGAATCACGCGCTATCCTGCACCTGTCACTTGACTCCTGGCCGACTACGAAGACCGGGTAGCGGTCCCTGGAGCGAGGAATAACTCGCGGCGACTTAATCAATACCGGTAACTGGTTACCCCGGTGATCGACAAGCTGATTAAACACCAGTTCTTGTTCTCCCTGTCCGATGTCAGCCTTGCCGAACAGAACCGACATTGTTGATCCCACTTCCTCTGCCGTGAGAAATGTGACCCCTCCCAGGCTCGGTAAACCCCAGATTACAACGTCCGGTACAAACCACGCCCGGCGAGAGGTCAGCTTTTCCAATCCTGAATGCATATCTTCCTCCTTTAGCTGTGGCGTGGTGCGGCCGGACCGCTGTATGGCGCACGGAATGCCCTGAGCAGCTTGTCAGCCTGTTCGGTATACTCGTCAGCCAGTTTCATCCACACGAGCGCGTTCTTGTCGGCTCCATGTTTACCGGTCAACTCACGTGCTGCCGCCGTGCGGCAAATGATTTCGAGCGCCCGACAGGTGGCGGCTGCACCAAGGGTTGTATCCGCACCAAACTGTCGATCCGGATCAACCTCCCGTTCAACCAGGCCATTGGCCGTAACAACAGCATTAGCGAGAATCTCTTCGTTAAAACTCTGATGGACAGGCTGATAATCCAGCCACACGGCCTCCCCATCGGCAATATCACCACCAGCCAGAACGCGTATCTCTCCCCGCTCGGCACGTACCTGGTAATCGCTGCCAGCTTCGTAAAGCGTATACACCATATACCAAACCGTTACCGACTGCCCTGATGAGAGTCCGCCACCGCTTTTGGCAATCAGATCTCCGGTATCATAATCAACGATGTAATCAAGATTCTCGATATAGACCTCTCCGAGAGAGCTGTCCGAGGCCACCACGACTGATCCACGCACCAGTGGCGCGGAAACCAGTGAGTTCCGGCCGCTAGCAAGGTTGAACGACGTGCGTGTCGGCTCATTCGTCTGATGCGATTTGACCCGTAAGGATGATTCCTCGACAGCACCACCGTAAAACGGAGTATAGTCATTCCCTGTAACCACCATGATCTGGTCACGTATGCAGTCCTGGATCGGAAACCGGGCGACCAGATGATGCCTGACCTGTTCAACATTTGTATAGGACACCCGTTACCTCCTGAATATGAGCCGTGAAATCCCGGATACCGCCGATATCCGGCTTCCCACCGGTCCGGTGCTGTATGAAGAGACGACCTCAATCCTGAGCCAGAACCTGCTAACCGAGTTCACCGGGCACTTCTGCCAGTCATCCGGCACGCTCAGGTAATCATTCCAGAGCAAAACCGGAACGTTTGTTGCATCGAGATGCGACACGCCACTGGCGGGGGTCAACTCTTTCCACTCCGCTCCATCCCAGTAATTGTAGTTCACGGTTCCACCACTGCCCGCAGTAGAAAGATGGAAATGGGCATAACGAAAGGGCGCCTCCATGCCGAGATATAGCCGGTCACCGGCGTCCTTGATTAGACAACCGGACTCGGAATGATAAACATCAGCCGTAGCGCCACTCTCAGCCGCGGTGGTCAGATCCTCGCAGGTTTCTGAGGATGCGTTGTAGAGGATCACCGAATCATACGGCTTGGCCCGGCTGTCCAGGACAGCCGGTATCGGGAAACTCCCCGTCTTCCGCACCGTGTACTTCATGATCATCTGGGCTCCCTGATACGGAGCGAGATATGCCACTACCGGCACGTTCTGACGGAAAAAAATCTGCGGTGAGTGGCCGGAGTTATCATCAATGGTAACTGTCGTCCCCCAACTGTTGCCGTCGTATTCCCGATAATAAATCCCAAGGTTATAGAACACCACCCCGAGAAGACCATCGGAGTTGATAGCAGCGTCAAACTCGCCAGAAAAGTCGTTACCGCTTGCAATCGTCTGAGCCGTCGACCAGTTCCCGCCTCCTACAGGCCGCGAACGCATGGCTATAAATTGTCCCCCCCGGGTATAAATCAGGTATATGTCATCGGGGCCGACCACGGTTTTCCCATACGCAGACGTCGATGAACCGACCAGCTCCGTACCCGGGTCACTTGCACCGGCACCCCAGGTGGTGCCGCCGTCGGTTGACGATTTAATCTGTATGGTCCGCGTAGGCGATGAGAACCGGGCAAAGCTCAGCCAGAGTGTACCTGACTGTTCCAGCGCGACGGAGGGGTCAAAACACTGATCACCGTTGAAGGCCGTCACTTTCGAGCCGACCGACCAGCTCCCTCCGGAGAAAGTCAACTTTCGTGTAACAAGGTAGTTGGTTGACGTCTCAGAATAGGCCAGGTGGATGTCGCCGTCAGGCTCCATGACACAATCGAAACTACCATCGTAAGCATCGGACACAATCGTCTGCAGGTTTGACCACGACGTATGCGGCGGATCGGCACACGAGAGCTTGATTTCGCTGGCCGATGTCTGCATCAACACAACCAGCCGTCCGCTGTATTCACCGGATACGATCTCAAGGAGCTTCTGTCCGAAAGCGTGCCCCAGCGGGCTGGCAGCCTCGGACACGGTGATTTTTTTAAGCATGATTCCTTTGCTTATTTTCACGGGCCCGGTTGACCCGGGCCCGATACGACCAATTAGTACTGGTAATCAAGAACAACCGAGGCATCCCTGATCACCTTGGCATAGGTGATCGATTCAGAAACAACTGCTTCCTCGAACCGTTGTTCGATGATCTTATCATACTCGACCAGCAACGGCTGGGTGATCACTTCCTCAATGCCAAAGCGGTGATCCAGGCCGATCACGTAGTCGGTGGGAACTTCATCTGAACGGACCAGCTTCGCGCCCAGAGGGCTGAACAGATCACCGCTGGCCTGGAAACGATACCCCGCCAGCGGATCCTTGAACTCATCCAGTGTCAGGATCGTCTTGAGCGAGTTGACGTGGCAGATGATCGTATTCATCTCGAAGGGGGCGAACTGCGCCCACAGGGAAATGAGATCATCATAGTCCAGCGTCCCACTGGCCGCGGAATTAATCACTGTGGCCCCGTTGTCATTGCCGTCGCCGTTGATGATGGTGTCCACCACCATGCCGATCTTGTCCGTCTGCATCTTGAAACCGATGTACCAGAGAAGAACGCGGAACTGTGAAGTAGTCCGGTACCGAAGCGCCTTATAGCTGGCCTTCAGGGCCAACCCGTAATCACGGACATTAACCGCGTTTGTCTGCTCCGTGACCAGAAGTTGCGGTACCTCGGCACCTTCGCCGATCGGCCGCATTGAGAATCGGCTGTCATCCGAAGTATCAACAAAGAACGGCGTGTAACGATTGCTGGCCACGGTGGTGCTGTTAGCTACCAGCCGCCCCAGCTCAGGTCGCATCGCCTGACCCTTCTTGATCTCCCGCATCATGAACTCCGGCATGAGGGCCGGAGCTTTCTGGAAAAACTGCTCCACCGTGGTTGGAGTCCTGCCACCCAGCCGGATACCGGCCAGCGCGAGCTGGCGTTCAAAAGCATCCAGCGGACAGCCGGCTTCGGTCGGATCATACTCCTCGCTCTCCAGAAGCTCCGAGAGAGTCAATCCTCTGGCCTCTGCTTCGAGGTAGGTGTCGCGGTCAAGCTCAATTGCCGCCGCACGGCTGAGATCAACCTGACCGGCAAACGAACCCTTGCCCGCTTCCTGTTCAACCTGAGCACCGGCTGCGGAATTGAAAAGCTGATAGAAATCCATGACAACTCCCTGCCTAGTTAAGAAGGATAAGGCAATCTGTGGTGCCGTTGACCTCCAGCACCGTTCCTCGGGCGATATTGCCACCTGCCGGGTCGTCGCTGGTTAACGCCGGCGCCTGTTTGACCGTCCCGGCACTGCCGCCGACCACCCTGTTCCCCACAGTCGGGTACGTCGATGAGATTGCCAGGCGACAAATGCCACCAATCTGCACCGTGGCCAGGCGTTCGCCATCGTCGTTGTCGGAGAGGGTCAAGCTGATGAGTTTACCAAGAAGCTGCCCGCCATTGGTGACAGGGCCAACCTCGTTATTGCCTGTTAACTCCACTGGCTCACCGATATCAGTGTCTTTCAGGTTATCCACCCCGCCGGTCTGGCTGATACCAAACGTCGCCAGCACAGGCGCTATCGTTTCAAGATTCTGTTCTCGTACTGACATGTTTTCCTCTTCTGTCATATGTTTTTCAAAGATTCGTTAAGAAGGGAGACTATCCCGCTGGTCGGGAAATCGTTTCCCACGCTGTCACTTATAGACACTCAGATCCTGCGCTTCCGCCAGCTTTCGCCCGGATTCACGCAACAGGCCGAAACTGGTTGGAAAGCTGTCACGAAATCTCGCCGACATCCTGCGGTAACACGCCACCAGCTCGGTGGCACCCAGGGACGAAAGCGAGTTGACAAACGAGAGAGCTTCCTGCCAGGAATCCGTCTTTCGCTCGACTGCTGCCATCGCTTTCACCATACCGGCAATCCGTTGCGTGTAATCGGCGCGCAGAAGTTGCAGTTGGTCCTCGATTTCCCGATGTGAGTTCAACTCGTCGCCCACCTCAACCAGCCACGACCTGAGAAGATCAAAGTCAATCACCGACATACTCTGGTCGTTCAGTGTCTCCAGCAGGTG
>JAOZPL010000224.1 GCA_029932795.1 Candidatus Zixiibacteriota bacterium
TCATCGAGCTGTCGATTCGTTTGCCCGGTACGAATTGGCCAAGAGACCAGCCTCCCGGCAGGGGCACTGACTCCACAGGCGGTTCCAGGTAAAGGATATACCCGTTGAACTCACTGGAATCAGGGTGTATGTACCATGGTTGTGGTAGTCCGCCACCTTGATAAGAAGTATTATCATACGCAATTGGCAGACTTCCGGAATCCAGGACCAGACTATCGTTCCGGTACGTTTTGCCTTCAGCGAATCCGGTAGCACACCCCTCGCCAAGATCCGCAATTGTGGTGGTCAACGTCCGCCAGTGCCAGGCATCCCAGGCCTCCTCCGGAAGTCCCGCAAACAACACCAGCAGTTGGTCTTCGTTTATTACAGACTCATCCGCACGTTCGAACAGGTAATTACCCTCGGTTGTGTCCGTAACCTCCCACCGCTGTCGCCAACGGTCAAAAGTTGCGTCATCCCAAGTGATCCTGAGATAGAGCGTGTCGTAACACGTGATTAATTTGACCGATACCTGGTCTGAGACGGCCAGGGCAACATCACGCACCGCTCGCTGGGGACTCGCTGACGTTAGCGCGGAGCTTCCAACCGAGATAGTAGCCGCAGTGGCTCTGTCCCAGAGCGGGTCATTTACATCGGAGAGCGACGGCGCCACCGTGGTATCAAACGCCACCACCCGCGGGGGGCCTTCCTCTGGCTCCACGCCGTTATCGTCATCGGAGCAAGCCATCCACAGCACCAAAGACACCATAAGGACAAACAACACAAACTTTTTCATCACCATCTCTCCTGGTTTTCAAACTGTTGTGATACACCCCAATATAGCATGCAATTCATGCCGACCAAAGACCTTTTATCCGTCAAGTCGTTTGAATATGGCCATGGTCAAATCATCAAACACATGCTCCGGGGCGGCAAACGCGTTGACCGCGGCATATATAGCATCCTGTATCTGCACTGAAGATCTGTCACGGTTCTCGGCTACCACTTCAATCAGCCTTTCCAGTCCGAACTCCTCTCCACGGCGGTCGAACACCTCGGTGACACCGTCGGTGTAAAGCACACCGATATCACCCGGATTTATGACCAGAGCCTGTTCTTCGTAGACCCCGGACCTGGTAACGCCAAGTACCGACCCTCCCTCCCGAAGGTATTCCACTTCCCCGTTCATCCTCAGAACAACCGGCAGACAGTGCCCGCAGTTGGCGAAGGTGAAGATATGGTTCTTGAAATCGAGGACACCGTACACAGCAGTAACGTAGTTCCCCGGATCAAGCGATTCACACAGCAGCGAATTGACTTTCGAACAGATTGTCCTGATAGAGTAATTGTTTCGTATCTCTGCGATCAAGGAAGCGCGAAAGGAGGCCATAATCAGGGCCGCCGGCATCCCCTTGCCCGAGACATCACCAATCGCGATTCCAAGATGGCCGTCGACGATCTTAATGAAATCATAATAATCACCGCCGACCTGTCCAGAGGAGATATTAGTGCCGGTAACATCATATCTGGGAATATTCGGATTTGATCTCGGTAGAAAACTCCTCTGAATCTCGCGGGCAATATTGAGCTGCTCCTCAAGCCTCTGACCTTGCAGAAGAGACTTGTGCAGGCGGGCGCGCTCCAGAGAGATAGCCGCCTGCGATGCAAATGCTTCAATCAACGCTTCCGAACGGTGATCGTAGGCATTGGAATCGTTGGACTCAAGATTAAGCACACCTATCATCCGATCACCCAGCTTGATCGGCACCACAATCTCACTCTTCGTGAGCACGTTAGCTTCGATATATCGCTCGTCGGCAGAGACATCGGTAACGCTCACCGCTTCACCAGTTTTGGCCACATAACCAATAAGACCCTGGCCTATTTTCAACTGTAGTTTATCATCCTGAGAAGGGTCATACCCGACGGTGGAAATCGACTTTATGCTGCCGTTCTGAGGGTCAATCAGGAATAGTCCACCGGCATCATATTTGACAACCTGCCTGAGGGATGAGAGAATATCGCGCAGCAACTCATCAAGCTCCAGCGAGCCGGACAACTTTTTCCCAACCTCGTACAGGAGATCCTTCTCAAGGGCTTCCCTTTTCACCTCCCGATACAGATGGGCATTATCAATGGCCACCGCAATTTGGTTGTTCAATCCGGTCAGGATATCCAGATCCTGCTCGGTGAACTCTCCGTCAATCTTATTTATCGCCTCCACGACCCCGATCATCTGCCCTTTGCCGATCAACGGCAATGAGATAACCGAACGGAACCTGGTATCCACCAGTTTTTCAATGTCCGTATCAACACGGGGATCATTAGCCGGATCATTAATGATGATCGGCTCCCGATACTGGGCCACCCATCCGACGACTCCCTGGCCGAGTTCCCGGTGAAACACCCTCATCTTGAAATCGGATGATTTCATGAAGCGGATCCTCATATTTGTCCGTTTGTGGTCGATGCGGAAGACCAGAGCTACCTCCGATCCCACGGCAGTCATCACCAGCCGGAGGACCATCTCGATCAGCTCTTCATATTCGAGCGTAGAATTGAATGTCCGAGCCGCCTCCAGAAGCAGTTTCTCTGTTCGGGTATGTTGAATCGAATCTGGCATAAGCCCTTGCAAGGTAACCAAAAGCCGAGGTTTGTCAATTGGATAAATGGAGCCGAACGGGCATGGGCAGACCCTCGCTCCCGATCGGCATATCACGATTCCTAGAGCCAGAGATGCCGATCAAGGCTCCGGTAGTGGATCGCCTCAGCGACATGTGACAGCTTGATGCCATCGGAGTCGTCCAGATCTGCGATCGTCCGGGATACTTTTAGTATCCGATCATAGGCTCTGGCCGACAGACCTTGTTGCTTGATAGCCACTCCCAGAAGCGACCGTGTCTTGTCGTCAACTTTGCAATACTTGCGAATATCCCGCGATTCCATGTGAGCGTTGCAGTATATCTTCTTCTCTTCGGCAAACCGGACCAGTTGACTGCGGCGAGCGCGATTGACGCGTTCCCGGATCGTGACCGAAGCTTCTCCCCTTGTTTCCGAAGAGAGGTCTTTGAACTTCACCGAGGGCACGGTAATATGGATGTCAATCCGATCAAGGAGGGGCCCGGAGATTCTGGACATGTAGCGCTGGATTTCGCCCGGCGTGCATTTGCACTCGTGGTTTGGATCACCGTTGTAGCCGCAGGGACAAGGGTTCATGGCGGCGACCAGCATAAATCCAGCCGGGTAGGTCAGAGTTGTCGAGGCACGCGAAATTGTCACCTGGTTGTCTTCCATTGGCTGGCGAAGCATCTCCAGGATGTCCTTTTTGAATTCCGGAAGTTCGTCGAGAAAGAGAACGCCATGGTGAGCCAGCGAGACCTCTCCCGGCTTGGGAATAGTACCGCCACCGATCAGACCGGCGTAGGAGATAGTGTGATGCGGCGCTCGGAACGGTCGGGTGGCGACCAGGGCTGAATCCGACGGCAGACGACCAGCCACCGAGTGTATCTTGGTTGTCTCCAGCGCCTCCTCGATACTCATGTCGGGAAGGACAGTCGGCATGCGGCGGGCAAGCATTGTCTTGCCAGAGCCGGGTGGGCCGATCATAATGATATTATGCCCGCCGGCGCTGGCTACCTCCAGTGCTCGTTTGGCGGATTCCTGACCTTTAACATCCGAAAAGTCAATTGTGTACTTTCTGGCATCGTCGAAAACGGAATCAATGTTGATGCTGTGCCTTTTGATGGTGGACTCGTCCTCAAGGAAATGCACTGCCTGCTTCAGCGATCTGACCGGATATACCGGCAGCGTACCGGCCATGGCAGCCTCCCGGGCGTTCTCCCGCGGAACCAGAACACCCCTGATACCGTTATCGACCTTGAAGTGCATCGCCATGGGAAGGACTCCCGGTACAGGCCGCAGGGCGCCATCGAGCGACAACTCCCCAAGGAGTACGTATTCGTCGAACCTGTCACGCATAATCTGTCCGGTAGCAGCGAGAATCCCCACTGCGATCGGTAGATCAAAAGCGGAGCCCTCCTTTCTGATATCCGCCGGAGCTAGGTTTATAGTAACCTTCTTGGAGGGAAAGACAAAATCGGAGTTCTTGATTGCCGCCGTAACACGTTCCTTGGATTCCCGGACGGCACCGTCTGGCAACT
>JAOZPL010000225.1 GCA_029932795.1 Candidatus Zixiibacteriota bacterium
GCAATCCGAACCGGAAGGAACCGAGCTTGATGTCGGCACCGAGATCGATCTGGTAGTCAGCGCGACCGAGTAGACAGGACTCCAGCTTTTAACCTCTTAGCAGGCACTTAACAAATCATCATAACATGATCCTTCTGTAACAGATCGAAGCCTTATCCCCTGGCTGCTACGGCACACTCATCGGCTGGGAAATGGAAACTACTCAGACTTTACGATCCATTCTCGCGAAACATAATGTAGAGCCACACCTCCGGTAGATGCTAAACCGTATGTGGAGGTGCCTCACCTTAAAACGCCAGCGGCTCTTATGAAGCTACCATCTTAGACAGTATTGTGGGGGGACGTTAACGTAACTGACCCAATTGGCATTACGAGGGCACCGACAAAACCGTAAAAGGGCCGTAACCCATTACCTTGCAATCAATTGCTTGTCGGTGCAGTTCGACCTCTAACTCGCCGTAAATCTCTTGCCAATTCTGGTGAATTGCATATATTAGTTGGCTCTAAAAAAACAACGGCAGGACGACCAAGAAAGTTCCGGTGCAGCCATGATGGCCGCACCTTTGATATAAACCAACTGGCTGATGATAGAATAGAGCGACTTTAACGAGATGTTTTCAAACCTGACCGACAAGCTTGAGCTTGTCTTCAAAAAAATCCGCGGTCATGGCAAGCTGTCCGAGAAGAACATCAAGGACTCGCTGCGCGAGGTGCGTCAGGCTTTGCTTGAGGCCGACGTCAACTATAAGGTCGCACGCGATTTTATCAAGGCAGTCGAACAGAAGGCTGTCGGCACCCAGGTCCTGCAATCAATCGACCCGGGGCAGCAGATTGTCAAGATCGTTCACGATGAACTGGTGACCCTGCTGGGAGGCTCAACCGAAGCTCTGGCACCAATTGACAAGACCCCAACCGTGTACATGATATGCGGCCTGCAGGGTTCCGGCAAGACAACACTGGCGGCCAAGATCGCGCTGCTGACCAAGCGCAAGAACAAAAAGTCGCTGGTTGTAGCCGCCGACATATATCGCCCGGCCGCGGTCAAACAGCTCAAGGTGCTGGCCGACTCGATCCAGGTTGAGCATTTTCACCTTGAGGGGAAAACACCGCAGGAAATTTGCCACGAAGCCATCAGGTACGCCGGGAAGAACTTCATCGACCTGGTTATTCTTGACACCGCCGGGCGGTTACATATCAATGACCAGATGATGACCGAGCTGGAGGAGATCAAAGCCCTCGTCAAACCCGATGAGCTGCTTCTGGTAGCCGACAGCATGACCGGCCAGGATGCGGTCAACGTGGCCGAGGAGTTCCACCGGCGACTAAGTATTACGGGTATCGCGCTCTCCAAGCTTGACGGCGACGCCCGGGGCGGTGCGGCTATCTCTATCCGCAAAGTCACAGGCTGCCCGATCAAGTTGGCGTCGATGGGTGAAAAACCGGGAGATCTGGAACCGTTTCATCCCGACCGTATGGCCTCGCGCATCCTGGGGATGGGGGACATCGTCTCGCTGGTGGAAAAGGCACAGGAGACGGTGGACCTGGATAAAGCGCAGAAGATGCAGGAAAAACTGCTCTCGGCGCAGTTTGACCTTGAAGATTTTCTGGAGCAAATGGGCCAGCTCAAGAAACTCGGGCCGCTGGAATCAATAGTCGGCATGATTCCCGGGATAAGCAGACAACTCAAAGGGATACAGATCGATGAGCGGGATATGGAACGCATGGCGGCAATCATAAAATCCATGACGATTGAAGAGCGGCACCATCCGCACATTATCGACGGCTCGCGAAAAAAACGCATCGCCCTGGGTTCGGGCAATTCCGTCCAGGCGGTGAACCAGTTGCTCAAGCAGTTTTCCGCTATGCAGAAAATGTTCGACAATATAGGCAAAAAGAAATTCAAGGGATTACCGAAAGGGCTCATGCCCTTTTCGATGATCCGCTGAAGGGAGGAACAGAGTATTGGCTGTACACATACGACTGCGCCGCATGGGAAAGACAAAACGCCCTTTCTATCGGATTGTCGCTGCGGACTCTCGCCGCGCGAGGGATGGCCGCTTTCTGGAAATACTTGGTACGTATGACCCCATCCCCACACCGGCGGTAGTAATGGTCAAAGAGGAGAAACTTGCCAAGTGGCTCGACGAAGGAGCTACACCCTCTGAAACGGTCAGCTCTCTGCTGACACAGATAGGCTTTCTGGAAAAATACGAGAAAGCCAAGAAGGGCCTGGACGTTTCCGAACTGACGTTGAAAACAACCATCACGGAGCGTCACAAGAAAACACGAAAGCTAAAGAAGGCCACCATCGCCAGCGAAGAAGCTGAAACCGAGGCAGTGCCCGCTCAGCCTGCCGCTGAAGCTGCTGAAGCCGGCGGCGAAGATAAAGAAGCACCCGCCGAAGAGGCGCCAGCGGAAACGGCGGCGGAAGCGCCACCGGACGAACAGAAGGAATAACAGTTGACCGATTGTACACCGTACCGACACCGGCATGGCATTAGCGAAGACAACAATTGAATGAGTTTATGGGTCTATTCGAAAGGACTAGTGGCATGAAAGATTTCATTGAATTCATCGTCAGGGCTTTGGTTGACAACCCGGACCAGGTTAGGATAGAGGAAGTCGAGGGCGCCCGCACAACCGTCTATGAACTGCGCGTAGGGGAAGGTGATCTCGGCAAAGTGATTGGCAAACAGGGGCAAACGGCCAAAGCCATTCGCACTTTGCTGGCGGCTGCCTCTGCCCGAAGGGGCAAACGAGCAGTCCTCGAGATACTGGAATAGTTGGGCGATACAAAGAAATACATAGCGGTCGGCCAGCTTGGAAAAACCCGGGGCGTCTGCGGAGAAATCTACGTCACGCCAACGACAGATTTCCCCGAGCGGTTCTTGGATCTGAAAGAAATCCACGTCAGAGAACACGGCCAGTGGGAAAAGATGGCAATTGTATCAGCCCAACTCATTGCCGGAAGGCCTGTCCTGAAGTTCAAGAACGTCAATTGTCCCGAAGAGGCCAGTCGCCTGACCAACCGGGAGCTGGCGGTCACGGATGACCAACTGGTTCAACTTCCAGGCAACACGTTCTACCTGTTTGACCTGGTCGGATGTATTGTCATTGATGTTGGAACGGGCCACGAATTAGGCGAGGTGACGGATGTACAGCAATTCCCGGCGAATGATGTGTACGTCATCAGGTCGAAAACCGGAAAGGAAGTGCTCTTCCCCGCCGTCAAGAAGTTTGTCCGGCGGGTCGATATCACGGAGCGGAGAATCCTGGTTGATCCCGGGAACATGTTTGATGATGATTGACCTTTGACGAAGCAATGAAGTTTGAAATAGTTACGCTTTTCCCGGATTACTTCGAGGTAGCGCTCAAGCAATCGTTGTTGGGAAAAGCACAGGAAAACAGGCTCTTTGAAATCGAAATCATTAACCTACGTGACTTCGCTACCGACAAGCACCGAACGGTTGATGACACTCCGTATGGCGGCGGCGGCGGGATGGTCATGATGATTGAGCCGCTGGACAGGTGTTTCGAAGCACTCGGTTACAGACACCGCAAAGCCGAACAAACCGGAACGGACACGGGTGTTCTGGTACTCACAACTGCTGCCGGGAAACAGTTTGATCAGAACACGGCTGTTCGGTATTCACTTAGCGAACGACTTACGATTGTCTGCGGTCATTATCTGGGTATTGACGGCCGAATTACCGAACTGTACGACTGTGAGGAAATATCCATCGGTGATTACGTCCTGACCGGTGGTGAGCCGGCTGCCGCAGTTATTGTTGATGCTGTGGCCAGGCTGATCCCGAAAGTTCTGGGGAACTTTGAGTCGGCCCTGGGTGATTCTTACATGAACCAACTGCTCGGCTCCCCGTCCTACACCCGCCCGGCTGAATACAGAGGCTTAAAAGTACCGGAGGTTCTGCTTTCCGGGAACCATGCTGAGATAACAAGATACCGCCGGAGAACAGCGATAGAAAAATGCCTGACCGATCGCCCGGACCTTCTGGAAAAGGCTGATCTCTCCGAGGAGGAGATAAGGTTGCTCCGGAAACTTGACGAGAACATAGATATAGATTGACATAGAAAGGATCATACCATGAACCGAATTGCACAA
>JAOZPL010000226.1 GCA_029932795.1 Candidatus Zixiibacteriota bacterium
TGAAAAGAACCACCGAAGCCACTTAATTGTCAGGTCACTTTCCGTCCGACCCACATCCTTATATATCGTTTTCTATTCCATACGTCAATCATAATCGAGGTAGTTGATCTGCTATCCCCTAATCCAGAGTCCTCTCCAAGCCGACTTGTCCGGATTCCCTCTCTGGTTGACCATGCATCGCGTTATAAAACGATCGGACCTGTTCAGCAAAAGCCTCAAGCCGCGTGTCTTCACCGGAATCGCGTAAACCCTCGTAGCTGATATTGAGCCAAGGTACGTCCCCCAGATCCTCAGAGATTCTCTTAGAGAGCGAACTGACCACAGTCCCCGGCATGCAGTTGAAAGGCATGGCATTGACAATTCCGGAAGCCCCTTCGTGGGTCATCTCGATAGCTTTGCCAATCGTGAGAATGGCTTCTCCCTTAATATCGGTCGGCAGGTAACTCTCGGCGAGTCGAAGCATACTTCGAACAGGGTAATCATGCCGGATACTGAAGTGCCGTGTGAACCATTTGCTTACCATCCGCTCCTGCCAGCCCATCGTAAACAACTGTAGCGTACTGCGCAGCAGTCCTTTGAAGTCGCGCTGCGGCCAGGAATCCATCTGGTAACTGACGGATGTATATATCGGCCACTCAGCGAAGCTGGCCAGCCAGACTTCCAGCCCGAGAGATTCCAGCTTCTCAATAAGGTGATTATTGGAAAAACGATTGTTGCGCAGGTATATTTCCCCAACCACACCTACCAGCGGACGCCCTGTCCGCACGACGTCAATCCCGTCAAATGCAATTGCAGCCTCAGCGGCAAGTTTGCTCAGGGACTCATCTTTGAGGATTGCCTGATCCAAACAGCTTAGATAGTGAAAATAGAGTTTCTCCGTCTCCCCCTTGTTTATCTCATACGGCCGCGTCTGATGCTTCATCTTAATCAGGCAGTCGATAAACACAATCGCTTTCCAGGCAGTCGTTCGAAAAGCGGTGCCTTCAAGACCGAACTCGGTGTAGCCGTCTTCCGAGCTTGGCGAGAAAATCGGTATGTCCTTATACCCCAGATCATCGAGAATTATTCGATGGAGCTTGCTGTAGAGACCAAATCGACAGGGCCCATCCGCACCGGGCATAAAAAAGATCGACCGACTGGGGTCAAAATCACGTCCCCGAATTGTCTTGATCATGTCACCCGTTGTAATCTGACAAGGGAAACATTCTTTGCCGGAAGTGAATTTCTTTCCAATCTCCAGGGTCGCATCATCCGGTTCATCGAGGACCCTTGCAGTCAGACCAAAGCGCTCCATGGCCGCTCGAACGGCATAAGCGTGGTCACACATGTTCGGGATATAGATTGTTTTCTCAAATGGTTTGAAACCATCCGACGAGATCGAGAAGCTCGAAACCGGCGGTTTGAAAGTGTAAAACCGAAGCGAGTCAACGAACGCTTCGACGCGGGTGATCAGACCGGCATCGGCGGTATGCTCATCCAACTCAAGCTGCAAGTAGGGCTTGCCGGACATCTCCTTGCGAAAGAAGTGCGTTATGAATGAGTCCGGCCCGCAACCAAATGATGTAATATAGATTGCAAACAGGTTGGGGTGCTTCCTGACATACCGCGCCGCGGACAAAAGGTACCTTCCATACCGCCAGTACATATCCGTTGTATCTGTGTCATCGTCCGACAAAGGCAGGAAATCCAGGGACATGACCCGGTAACCGAGATTGCGTGCTTTATCCGGGAGGTCAAGTGAAAGCCGACGATCAAAGCCATTGTATGGACGGCTGACCACGATCAAAATCTTTTCATCCGGCTTGATATTCTCCAGGGCTTTCCGCCCTTCCTCACTTAAAGCGTGCCGGTATCGTTTATAGGCGGTAAGTCCGGCTTCAATACCTTTTTTCAGTTCTCTGTCGCTTAAGTTAAGATCGTACTTGAGGTGTTTGAGCTTCTGACGCATATCGGTGATGTCGTAGCTGAACGAGAGCGGCGGCTTGACCAACCGGACCCCGGCTGTCCGGAAATCAAACCGGGCTTCTATTGCTGAGCCGACTGTCTGGATATACGGACAAATATACGCACCTTTGTCTGTTTCTTCTGTCTGTTCGGTCACCTTTATAAGCGACGGGAGAAAGATTATATCCACTTTCTTATTAATAAGATTAGCGATGTGACCATAGACAAGCTTGATAGGATAACAGGTTTCTGCGCTGAACAGCTCCAACGCTTGCTCAACAATCGTCTGGTTCGTCAGATCAGAGTTGACGACCGTAAAGTCAAGCGCTTCAAAGAAGGTCCGCCAGAAGGGGTAGAATTCAAAGAAGTGGAGAACCCGTGGCAGGCCAACCCGGCCGCGTCCAACGGCTGGTTTCTTGAAAGCGACATACCTTTTATACAGATACCGTTGCCGCATCACCGTGTAATCAGGCGGCAACGTATGTTTCGCTCGGCTGTCTACCTCATATTTCTCACAGCGGGCACCATAATACAGGGGCCGCTCATTTTCAATCTCCACCTTGTGAATCTCACACCGGTTAGCACAGCCGTCGCACTGGAAAGTCGAGATATCGTATTTCCGCTTATAGAGGTCAAAGCCCTTGAAGGCTGTCTTGAAGCCGGGCTCTTCGGCCCGCTCCATAGCCAGAATCGCCGCACCGATGGCACCAGTAACATCGTGATGCGGGGGCACGGTGACCTTTTTACCCAACAGCTTCTCAAAGGCAGCCACCACCCCTTTGTTCCAGGCAACACCTCCCTGGAAAAAGATGTTATCGCCGATTCTTCGGTCACCGACAACTTTAGTCAGGTAATTACTGACGATGGAATAAGCGAGCCCGGCAATCAGATCCTCTTTTTTGGCACCGGAACGCTGGTGGGCAACGAGATCGGACTCCATAAATACCGTACACCGCTCGCCACACCCGACCGGGCATCTCGCACGAAGCGCCTTTTCACCAAATTCACCCTCGATATTGATCCTGAGCTTCTCGGCCTGCTCCTGCAGGAACGAACCGGTTCCAGCCGCGCAAGCTTTGTTCATCTCAAAATCAACCACGGCCCTGTTATTAATCGAAATGTACTTGGAATCCTGACCACCTATCTCAAAAACGGTGTCAACAGCGGGATCAATGCTAATTGCCGCAGTCGCCTGAGCAGTAATCTCATTGCGTACGATATCAGCACCGACATAGTCGCCCGTCAGATAACGGCCCGACCCGGTAGTGGCAACCGCTTTTACAATCACCCGGTCTCCCACTTCAGCCTGAATCTCCGCCAGACCGCGACGAATCGCTTCAATCGGACGCCCTTCTGTCATCAGGTAACGCCGGGCAATAATCCGCTGATCACAGTCAATCAGGACCAGATTGGTGGAAAGTGAACCGACATCAACTCCAAGGAAGACTTCGAGATCATCTATGTTGGTCGGAGACTCCGCCAGAGTGGTGTTATAGTACTTGGAATCAGGATAGTCATAGGAGAGCGCATCCCGGCTGCATTCGGTCACTTGACGGTACTTCAAATAGGCGTCAATCTTCTCCGGGTGAAACGACTCCACGAGACTTCTGCTCTCCGTCGCCAGAATCGCTGCCCCCAGAGCGGCTATGACATTAAAATGCTCAGGAATTATTAGCTCGCCGTCTTCAAGCTCCAGAAGCTCGGTGAACGCCCGCACCATGCCGGGATTAGCAGCGACCCCGCCTTCGAATGCGATCGGCCTGTCAAAGCACTTGCCGCGCGCTATGGAACTCTTGAAATTACGTGCCACGGCAAAACAGAGACCCGCTACAATATCGTAATCCGGCGTGGCTATCTGTTGGAGGTGGATCATATCCGACTTGGCAAAAACCGAACAACGCCCGGCAATTCGGGGCGGATTCGTAGACTTCAGAGCAAGCTGACCAAACTCATCCTCAATCGAAATTCTCAACCGGGCTGCCTGTTGATCCAGAAATGATCCCGTACCGGCGGCACACTGGGCGTTCATGGCGAAATCGAGAATCGTCTTCTTCTCACTGTCAAGGATAAGGAGTTTGGAATCCTCACCTCCCATTTCGATAACGGTTCTCACGTGGGGAACAGCGTGGAAATTCCCGGCGGCCACGGCTGCGATTTCGCTGAACACATCTC
>JAOZPL010000227.1 GCA_029932795.1 Candidatus Zixiibacteriota bacterium
GTGGCAATCCTCACCGGCCTGGTCTGGATTTTCCACAAGCTGACGACACACCGGTTCCTGGAGGTGCGTAAGAGAATGGCCGAGGTGACAGCCTCGCTGACAGAGTTCCTGCAGGGTATGTCAATCGTGCAGATTTTCCACCGCGGTACCTATGCCCGGCGAAAAGTATGGCGCGCAAACGAGATGAAATTCAGCGAAGATGCCTACGTCAACATAGCCGTTTGTATCTTTTTCAACGTGCTTTTCTACTTTGAGTACGTCAAGATCGGCCTGGTCCTCCTGCTGGGGGGTCTCTGGGGCCTGACGCCGGGAACGATTGTTTTCTTCATCCTGATGATCTGGCGTGAGTTTGACCCGATAGCCCGCACCGCCGACCAGTTGGGGAATTTCCAGAAGGGCATTGCCGGAGCCAGGCGGATATTCGGTCTGCTGGAGATACAACCGAAACTGACCGATCCCTCCCGGCCGGTAGTGTGGTCAGGATTAACACAGGGCATCCGGTTTGAAAATGTCTGGTTTTCATATGCGGATGATGAGAACTGGGTTCTTCGCGATGTCAGCCTCGAGATACCGGTTGGCAAGCGGATCGCTTTAGCCGGTGTAACCGGCGGCGGCAAGACAACAATCATCTCACTGTTGCTGCGCCTGTACGATCCCCAGAGAGGACGGATCACGGTAGATGGGATTGATATTCGCGAGGTCAGGAAAGCGGATCTGCGTCGGCGGTTCGCGCTGGTATTGCAGGATATTATCCTGTTCCCCAGCAATGTCGCAGCCAATATCAGCCTGGATTCCGAGACAATCACACAGGAGAAGATTGTCGCTGCCGCCAAAACGGTAGCCGCGGACTCGTTTATCCGCCACCTGCCGGAGGGTTACCAGACCGAAGTGTCAGAAAAAGGCTCCAATTTCAGCCGGGGTGAAAGACAATTGCTTTCGTTCGCCCGGGCTCTGGCAGTTGATCCGGATGTGCTGATCCTTGATGAGGCCACCAGCTCCGTTGACCCTGAAACCGAACGTGTCATCCAGGCATCCCTGAGGAAACTCGTGGCCGGTCGGACTTCGCTGGTCATTGCTCACCGGTTATCAACCATCCTTGATGTCGATCAGATTCTGGTTATTCGGCATGGGGAAATAATCGAGCGTGGAACTCATACCGAGCTGATTCTGAAAGAAGGGTATTACTCCAAGCTGTTCCACCTGCAGTTCAAGAATAAACAGGGAGTGACCACAGATGTATGAGAAAATAAAGTGGTTCTGGCGATACTATCGGGGCTATCCGCACGTTCTGGCGATTCTGCTGCTGTTGACACCGGTGCAGGCGCTTATAGGGGTCACCATCCCCAGAATGCTGGGCTTCACAATTGACTATCTGCAAACCGGAGAAGTCACCACACACTGGCTGGCACAGTTGCTATACCGGGTGGGGAGCGCACTGGGGCTCGATGCTACTGGCGCTTTCGCTCTTGGTCTTGTTGTCCTTGGCTTTTTCTCTTCCTTGCTTTATGCATATTTCCAATCATGGCGAGCCTGGATGAACCTGAAGCTGGAATGGTTGTTCCGTCAGGACGCTTTTAATCAGATAACTACCAAAGGACCGGATTTCTTCAATCGCTTCCGGACCGGTGACCTGGTAACGCGTATGACCGATGATGTTGCTGAAAAACTGTCCTGGTTTGCCTGCTCCGGGATTTTCCGGTTGTACGAAGCACTGCTGCAGATCGGTCTGGTGATTGCCATGATGATCACAATTGATGCCGGCCTGACTCTCTGGACTGCCGGACCGCTGCCAATTCTGATCGTTATCTTTTTTAAGAGTTCCTCTCTGCTGGACAAGCGTTACGACCATCTACAGAAACGGATCTCACGATTCAATGACATCGTGGAGGCCTGCTTCTCCGGAATCCGGGTCGTAAAGGCCTACGTGAGGGAGAAAGCACAGAAACTGAAATTCTATACGGCGGCGGCGGACCGCCGACAGGCTGAGATCGACTCCGTCAAGGTGACGATGGTGGTTGACGCTCTCTATAATTATATCTGGCAGTTCGGCGTCGTCATTGTCCTGTTAGCCGGTGGCTACCGTGTGATGCACGCCAGCCTGTCGCTCGGTGAGATGGCCACCTTCATCTACTATGTCGTCTGGCTGGTTTTCCCGATGTTTGACATCGGCCAGTTTCTGGTCAAGTCGCGCCAGTCGGCAATCTCGATAAACCGCCTGATGGAACTTGAGAAGTTTCGCCCTATGGTTAGCGATACCAGTCGGATTGAAGACAATCTCGATGTGAAAGGCCGATTGAGTTTCCAGAATGTTACTTTCTCCTTTCCGGACACGCCGCGTCGGATACTCGATGAGGTCTCACTCGAGATCGAAGCAGGCAGCACGGTGGCGTTGGTGGGCAAGGTCGGCTCCGGTAAAAGCTGGCTCGTCAACATGATCCCGCGCCTGGTTGATCCCTCCGGAGGATCAATCCAGCTCGACGGCCGTGATCTGCGCGGATTCCGCCTCGAGGACCTCCGTCGCAACATCGGCTATGTCCCACAAGAACCGGCGCTGTTCAGTGATACATTGCGCAACAATATCGTTTTCGGTCGCGAGGGTATTTCAGAGACGCTGATCGAGTGGGCGATTGATATCTCCCAGCTAAAGGAGGAAACTGCCGGTTTCCCGCAGGGTATTGACACTGAGATCGGCGTCCGCGGGATGTCCATCTCCGGCGGGCAGAAGCAACGGCTGGCCCTGGCCCGGGCGTTGGTCGGCAAGCCAAAGATACTGATTCTGGACGACTGCACCTCGGCGCTGGATTCCCGGACGGAAACGGCATTGTGGGAGCGTCTCCACGAGGTAATGCCGGAGATGACGGCAATCCTGATCACCCACCGCCCGGACACGCTGGAGCGAGCCGACATGATTTACGTTCTGGAGGGTGGCCGAGTAGTCGAATCCGGTAAGCATGAGGAACTGATGGCCGCCGGAGGGCAGTACGCGTCGATCTACCGGCGCTATCAACTCGAGGAGCAGGTAGCCGAGTAGCTAGAGTCTGCTTGCCACTGACCTGCTTGTTCATTCGACTGCAGTACAGTCTGTGCTGTCATGTGACTGTGGGAATATACTGCATGTCTGAATTAGGGAACAGCCTACCCCTCCTGACTGCCTTTGAAACACAGCGCAGGTAACAGGAAGAGCCCAACACCATTACCTTTAATCAGGCTTGCTTCCTCTCATAGAATGCCCTCGCCCTGACGCCGGTTTCCCTGAGGATCTGCTGTGCGATCTCCTCCAGGCGTTCCGGCGGTACGAGCGAAATCTCCGTGTCGGGTACGGGACGGTCAATGGAGTACAAATGGATCTCTCTGGGTCGGATGCGTGAAAGCAGTTCGAACCAGGCCGCCAGATCGTCCGGTTCTGTGTTTGATGGTGTCCCTGCCATCAGAACAGCCTGAAGATAGATGTTCTCGATAGAACAGAGAAGCTCCACGATCTGCTCGAATCGAACCCCCCTGGCCGGTCTGTTGATCGCTCGAAACTTCTCCGCAGTGCCGGCGTCCAGCTTGAACACGGGCAGGTCAATTTTCGACACGCTGTCTCTTATGTCCTGATTGACGAGGCCGCTGGAATTAGAAAGCAGTGCTACCCTGGCGGAAGGCTTATACCTGTTCCGGAATGCCACCACGATTTCCACCAGCTCCGCGAACCGAGGATATAGCGTGGGCTCACCGTTACCTGAAAAGGTAATGAGGTTGCATTCTACAGGTGACATGACTGCCTGTTCCACGGCGCTGACAACATCGTCAAAAGCCGGCAGGTCAGCTTCGTACCGCGCGGCCTCCATCGTGCACCTCTTCGTCCAACCGTAATGGCAATACACACAGTTGAAGGAGCAGAGCTTGTGGCTGCTCGGCATCAGGTTTATGCCCAGCGATTTGCCATATCGCCTGGAATCAACCGGACCGTATATGATTCCCTCTTGCATAGCCAGAAGCATGGCTTCCTCCCATAACACTCTGCCTTCACTATATGTTAGTACACGAAGGCACACAATCGGTTTCTGAGCAACCTAATCTCCCGATTCCCATCTACCGCTCTGCGAACCTTCGCACCGCTTGACAA
>JAOZPL010000228.1 GCA_029932795.1 Candidatus Zixiibacteriota bacterium
GCCGACACCATTGTAGGCCTGACGTTCTATACCCTGAAGACAGGGACGGCGCCCGAGGGCTTCGGGGGTATGTCCGGCACTGACTTCGTTCAGTTGGTCGTGTCCAGCAATGGCGAGATGGGTCAGAACGGCATCGGCGGCAAGAATCTTGACTTCACTGTGCAAGGCGGTGACTGCGACGAGTACGCCGATGTGTATATGTACTCCGGCGGTCCGTTCCTGTTGCAGGACACCGGTGGTACATATCCCTGCATGAGCTACGCCATGCACCAGTTAAACTTCGCCACCGATATTTCCTTCAAGCCGGTCGACACGGTCGGCGGGTATTCGATGCCGGATACGATTCAGGGGTCGAATTATGAAGCCTTTTATACCGGGACGTTTGTCAACTGGGATTCGACTGTTGCCATGGAGAAGACGGTATACGCCCCGACCGGTGGCGCCGACAGCACGAACTTCATGATTCAGGCCCTGCGGATCTTCTCGTACGACGGCGCTTCCCACAGCAACCTGGTGATCGGTGAGATTATTGACTGGGATATATACTCTGACGATGGCTCCGACAACGTCGCCCTGGTAACTCCGAACGGCAAGGTGCTCTGTTTCCGGGGGACCGATACGGTCGATCTGGAAACTGATACTACTAAGTGTCAGTTGAACGCCAATCGACTGGCGGCACAGGATTTCCTGGGCTGGTACAGCGAAAGTCAGCATCGGATGGACAGCTGTCAGAACAACGCCTTCAACGGTCTTCACGGAATGTATGCCGGTCACAACGACAGTATGCTTTTTGTGGATGACACACTGATAGCAAAGCGGCTGTGGGACAGCACGCTGGCGCTGACCGGGATTGATCATCCTGAAGCCGACAGTACCGACCTGCACCTTGCGATGACGTTCCGGCATGGCTTTACGCTTGGCGCTGCCGACACGCTGACGTTCTTCTCGCTGTTCACTTCGGTGCAGAACGGGACAGTTGAGGATATAGAGGCGAACTGGGCCGCTGCCCGAGCCTGGTACCTGGACAATTTACGGCCCGGCTGTAACCTGTTCTGCTGCAAAGATACAACCGGTAATGTTGATAATGATCCGGAAGAGCTGATAGACATTGGTGACCTGACGGGACTTATTGACTACCTGTTTATCACTTTCACGCTGCCGGTTTGTATGGAAGAGGCGAACATTGATGGTGATCCGGAAGGGATAGTTGACATTGCTGACCTGACGGGACTGATCGACTACCTCTTCATCACCTTCACACCGCCGGCGGCATGTCCGTAATCAGGAGACGGTAAGAATCTTTGGGTTCTTTTAGCCTGATAAAGAAAAGCCATCCCTGCATAAAGCAGGGATGGCTTTATTCTGCCAAGAACATAGGGCTACAGGATACCAGGTCCCGACACCATGGCCCTTCAATCAATTCTACCGAAATCCTTTTTCAACACAGAAAACGTTGACTCCATCTCCACGGTGTCATATTATCGAACATGTTCAAGAGAATGGGGCTTCAGAAGCTGAACCTCTACCTGATTCTGCTGGCCATAATCCTTGGATTCTGGCTGGGTCACAACAATCCACACACCGCTCTGAAACTTGGTTTTCTCGGGACGATATTTCTCAACGCCCTTTTTATGATGGTGGTCCCGCTGGTGATGGCGTCGATGGTCAGCGGCATCGCCCGTCTGGGACACCTTAGGGAACTGGGAGCTCTTGGCGGACGGACTATCGTCTATTACATGTCCACCACTGCCATATCGGTGATAATCGGCATCATCCTCGTCAACATCATCCAGCCCGGTAAAGGAGTTACCCGCCTGCAGGATATTCATCCGCAGGCCACTTACAGGATACAGCCAACCCCACTGATAGGTGGCTCCAACGTAACCCTGACCGGTGACAGCGAGTTCTTCGGTGATGATTACACCTCACGCTTTGTTATCGAGTTGATGGATCAGAAAATCTGCGGTCTTATCGACGACGAATCGCGACTGGAACGAAAAAGAATCCATGTTCTTTACTGGATCGATGAATCAGGCAAGAAGGCCGAGCCACAGACTACGGGCGTGGGCGTACAAATCAAGCTGGCCAGAAGGGATTTTTCATTTCTGGACGTTATAATTGGTCTCATCCCAAGAAACGTGTTCATGGCTATGGCCAACAATAATATCCTCCCCCTGATTGTCTTCTCGCTTTTGTTCGGTGGCATCCTGACAACTCTGGGCGATAAGGGAAAAACGGTCATCGAGATGATCGTAGGCCTGAACGAGGCCTTTCTGAAGATAATTCGATTGCTAATGTATTTTGCCCCCCTGGGGATCCTGGGGCTGGTCGCCGCCAGGCTGGGACAGGCCGAGTTGAGCACAGCGGGCGGTTTCATGGCTGAGATCACCCGCATGGCCAAGTACTTCATCACAGTCTTGATCGGCCTGGCTATCCACGCGTCCCTCGTGCTGGGTCCCCTGCTGTTGTTCCTGGCCCGCAGAAAGGTCTGGCCTTACCTGAGGAATGTCTCACCCGCTCTGCTGACCGCTTTCTCCACCGCCTCAAGCTCCGCGACACTGCCTATCACTATCGAGTGTGTTGAGGACAAGAACAAAGTGAGCAACCGCACCGCCAGCTTTGTCCTGCCACTGGGGGCAACAATCAATATGGACGGCACCGCCCTGTACGAGGCTGTAGCAGCCATATTCATCGCCCAGGTGTACGGAGTGCCACTGGGTTTCGGCGCCCAGGTGGTGATCTTCCTGACGGCCACTCTCGCCGCCATCGGTGCCGCCGGCATCCC
Organism: Candidatus Zixiibacteriota bacterium; assembly: GCA_029932795.1. GTDB lineage: Bacteria > Zixibacteria > MSB-5A5 > GN15 > FEB-12 > JAOZPL01. Next base: position 2,786 of record JAOZPL010000228.1, read on the forward strand.
CGAAGCCGGACTGGTTACTATGGTGATAGTGCTCAAGGCTGTCGGTTTACCGACTGAGGGGATCGCTATGATCCTGGCTATCGACTGGTTCCTGGACCGCTGTCGCACGACTGTCAATGTCTGGGGCGATGCGGTCGGCTCAGCGATAGTCGACAGGTGGGAGACCAGAGGAAACAGCCCGGCGGAGAAGCACCAAGCCTAGCGGACGAGGCTCTTTTCAAACGTGACCGCCCCCAGCGACGAATCAACATAGAAGTAGCTCTGCGGATGGAATGAAGCGAAGAAGAGACTGGCTTCATCAGGAGAAAACTGCACATCCTCCGGCGAAGCATCCTGGCTGCGCCTGAGCATTTCCCGGTAGATGACCAGGCCCGCAGTTGTCAGAGCACTGTTCATGCCAATATCCACCGGCACAAAACGCTTGTCAATGGATTCCGCCGTGACAAGCTCCAGTCTGGGAGACGCTGCGGACATCCTCTTGGCCAGACGATACATCGCCTCGAAGTTCGGCATGGCGAACGCCGGAATAACGAGTTGCTCGGAGCTGAAGAGACCGCCGAACAGTCTCCTTATTGTTGGTGTTTGAGCCTCGGGTATTTTGAAAGACCAGAAAGGAAAGAGTCTGTCACCACGACGTTGATCAACCGACGTCTGCCAGATTCCCTTGAGCGGAAACAGTGATCGCTCCAGCATCACCGGCTCCTGGCAATTGCGGCAGATGTACATGTGTGACTGCCTTCCCGGCAAGTCCTCTCCGCAGGTCGGGCAGCGATGGAACTCCACCCCCAGTGACCCGAACCTGATCGGCTGATTGTTAGTTGCCTCTATTTCACCATCAGCGGCCTCGCAGGACGAGTCGTCCCAGAGCTCCTCGGAAAGTGTTTCAAAAACGCCACCGTCCCGAAACTCTTCTCCTGACTGCTGCCATGATCTTTTCTCATCACCCGGGAATTGATAATGCAGGATTCTCCCCGACACACCATCCAGAAGATACCGGCTGTAACCGTCCCCCTTACATGATTCAACGATGTAATACGGAAAAAATACAAGCGAATATTTCGGGTGAAACAGCTCCGTCCTGTTGATGCCGACCGCGTTCATATCAGTTTCACCGACCGAGATCATATTCATTACCATGTTTGTCCGGACATTCTCAGGTGATCGTACCACCGGCAGGCAATCGAATGATTCCTGAATCGCTTCTTCTGAGTATGGATACAGCTTCAAATACTCGCTACGCATACCGAGAGAAACTGGCACGCCCTCTATCCGGCTTCCCGCAGCAATTGTATTTGAGTATGGAGAAACGGTAACGCTGG
>JAOZPL010000229.1 GCA_029932795.1 Candidatus Zixiibacteriota bacterium
TGCTTGTCGTGAACTCTGGTTTCAGCCGCTGACATTTCCTCTGCGTGCACTGCCGAGTGCTTATCGAGCGTCCTTCTGAGAGGATAAAACAGCGGTGCCCCGAACTCTTTTCTGACTTTCTCAAGCAACTCGTCGACCGTTGCGCCTTGGTCCTTCAGACCAATAATCTGCGTGCTGACAGATACAAGTCTGTGTGATATGTCCATTATTGATTCAACAGCCTGCCTATGGTTGGGACGAATAACCTTGTCGTGTTCCAGGTGTGTTCTGGCGTCATTGAGGAGGTTAGCGTATTCCTTCCCCAGCCATTCCTTGACGGTTTTACCGTCTCTTGTGACATTGCCTCTTATAATGTAGGTTACGGTCCAGTTTCTTATCTCGCCGGCATGGTATTTCATCCTGGCCATGGCGATTGCACCGGGTACGATATCATCCTTCAATTCTGTAAAAATCGCCCGAACATTAAGCGTGTTCGAGATGGTGTAGGCGCAAATTGCGCCCAAGAGCAGAATGATGGCCAGAAACCCCAGGTTCAGCTTACGTCTCATAATCGTTCCTGAGACCTCCTGGAGTTGTGCGTTGCCGACATGTTATCCCTTGCTCCGGGTGACGGTGCGCTCAATTACGGATAGCGGAGGGCCGCTATCGTCATGCTTTTAATGATGTCAAAGGATCTATCCAAAGCCCGCCTTTTACTTTCTTGCGCTCCCAAGGGCCGTTGATCTGCTGATCACGGTCGACCACCGCCGCAGCAGGTCTGCTGAAAGCAGCCGCTTTTGCTTGCCACTAACGGTTGGAGCGCCAGGTAGCCCCGATCGTTTGGTGCAGAATTAGCCCCATAAGTTTATCGGTCAGTTTTCGCAGGACTTGAGAGACGGATAGAGCTCTCTTATTGCCGGATCGACCGTATGAAACGGCACCGGGCCGGCTATCAGAGAAAACCGGGTTCAGACCCATTCTGCTAAAGGGCACTTGAGAAATGACGAATAATACTAGCAGAAGGGGGCGCAGTACTGGCTTGGCATTATTCAAGGTGTTACCATCGCTTCCGCGACAGTTCGGGCTTTGGCAGCCCGGCAGAGTGACCGGATTGCAGGTCAGACAAGCAGCTCACATAATAATGAATACGTACTACCTGCATGTCGAGTCGTAGGTAGTTACCGCGAGGTTTCAAAGACGCGCGGAAGTCCGGTGGAGATGTCATCAGATGCAGGAAGTGCTGCTCATTGAGGACAGCCCGTCAATTCGCAGACTGTACGAGTACAATCTGACCAAATCAGGTTACAAGGTGGTGCTGGCCGCCGATGGTGAAGAGGCTTTAACGCAACTGAAGAGTTCTTGCCCCGATGTCATTGTGAGCGATATAAATATGCCGCGTCTTGATGGTTTTGAATTCCGCGCGGAACTGCTCAAGCATGATGAGTACAAGGACATACCGTTTCTCTTTCTGACCAACAGGTCATCGGATCAGGATACGATGCGCGGCCTTGACCTGGACGCCGACGATTACATTGTCAAGACGGCGAGTCCCGAGGTGGTGATTGCCAAGGTGCGTTCTTTGCTTCGGCGCCGAGCGGCCGTAAAATCCACCTTGACTGATGAACTGGCGGCAGCCTCCACAGCTACCTCGGTACAACTGGTCCCGGCCACATCGCCGGATATCGAGGGCTACGATGTCAGGCACTGGCATCAGCCGCATGAAGGCGTGCCCGGCGGTGATTTTCTCGACTATGTCCGCCTTGACGACCACCGCTGGTTGATTGTCATCGCTGATGTGATGGGAAAAAGGTGGAAGGCATGGATGTTTGCTCACGCATACATAGCCTACCTGAGATCAACAATCCGCAGCCTGACGGGCCAGTCCCATACTAGTGGTCTTACACCGGGCTCAATACTGAACCGACTCAATGAGCTTCTGCTCAACGATGATCGGACATCGGAGATCCTGTGCACCGTTTCCCTTCTTCTTCTTAATACCGGCACGAACGATGTCAGGCTGGCAGATGCAGCTCATCTTCCAATGTTGCATTACCGAGCCGGTGACAACACCGTTCAGGAGGTTACCAGCCGGGGGGCGTACCTTGGACTGACCGCGGATATTGAGTACGTTGATGTTAATCTGACGATCTCACACGGCGATCGTCTTCTCCTGTTCACCGACGGTGTTACCGAGGCGATGTCCCCCGACCACGTACCATTCGGTCTCAAGGCAGCCTCCGGTACTTTTCTCGATTCCTGCAGATCCGATATTGAGCGCACCGCAGCACTGTTTCAACAGGTCCTGGTTGAGTATGCGGGGAAACCCGAATATGACGATGACCTGACGCTTGTCTGCCTTCAGAAGCAGTAGGGCGTGATCAGGGCAGCCAGTCGCATTGACAGAATACCAAAGAACTCAATCCCGCGGACCAAGTGCAAGTTTCCCTGCATTTTAGCATTGCATTGTGGACTACAAACAGCAATCTTTTGGCTGTCTGTTTGCCGGACCGGAGGGCGGCTCGCAAACCGGGCTGGAGATTCTGCCATGCATCAAGAGAATCAGGAAGACGACAAGACCCAGACGCACATTGTCCTGATCAAAGGGACAATGGTCAGTCATTACCGGATAATCAAGAAGATCGGCGCCGGGGGAATGGGGGAGGTGTATCTGGCCGAAGACACAAAGCTCAAGCGGCAGGTGGCGTTGAAGTTCCTACCTTCTCAATACGCCTCAGACGAGGCCTTCAAGGCCCGTTTCACGCGTGAAGCACAAGCGGCGGCCAAACTGAGTCACCCCAATATCATCACCATTTACGAGGTCAGTGAATATCGGGGGCGGCCGTACTTCGCGATGGAGCATCTCGAAGGTCAGTCACTGCGCGATCTGATTAAGGGGGAGGAGCTACGTTTAGACAAGATCATCAGTCTTGGTATCCAGATATGCGAGGGGTTGAGCAAAGCTCATCAGGCAGGTATCACCCACCGGGATATCAAACCCTCCAACATCGTGATCGACGCCGATGGCCGACCCAAGCTGCTCGATTTCGGTCTGGCCACAATCCGGGGGGCTGAGCAGTTGACGAAAACCGGCTCTACGCTTGGAACGGTCGGCTACATGTCGCCTGAGCAGGTGCGGGGTGAGGAAACCGATGCTCGCTCCGATCTGTTCTCTCTCGGTGTTGTCCTCTACGAGATGATAACGGGCAAGCCTCCTTTCAAGGCAGAGAATGAGGCCGCAACTCTCCATGCCATTGTCAATGATACGCCCCCACCGTTAGCCAGATACCGGTCGGATGTCCCTGACAGCTTGCAGTCACTGATTGACAAGGCGCTGGACAAAGATGTGGAGACGCGTTATCAGACGGCGGCGGGGATTCTGGCAGATCTGAAGCGAGAGAAAAAAGCTCTGGAGCCCCATACCCCGCAGCCCTCAGTCAGGGAGACGCTACCCATTGCAACACCTCAGAAAAAGAGGATCAGCAGATTTCTCATCCCTGGCTCGGCCGTGGTGTTAATTGTGTTGCTTATTCTGGTGCTGAAGCCGTGGCGGTTTGAGCTCCGGCCCGACCAGTTAGCGGTTGCTGCCGAGAACCGCCTGGCTATCATGTACTTCGATAATCTGGCCGAGCCGGAGGACACACAGAAACTTGGTGAAATCACCGCCAATCTGCTGATAACCGACTTATCAGAATCGCGGTACGTGCAGGTCGTCTCCAGTCAGCGGCTGTACGACATCCTTAAACTGCTGGGACGAGAAGGGGAGAAGAAAATCGACCGCAGCGTTGCCTCACAGGCCGCTGAAAAGGCCAATGCCAGATGGATGCTTCTGGGCAGCATCCTCCAGGTCGAACCGCAGATGATCCTCACGGCCCAGCTTGTCGAAGTAGCCACGGGTAATGCTGTCGCTTCGCAACGCATTACAGGCGAGGCAGGCGAGAAGATATTCTCACTGGTAGACAGGCTGACGGTTGAAGTTAAGAATGATCTCTCTCTTCCGGCGGCAGCACAGGAAGAGCCCGACGAGCCGGTGGCCGATGTCACCACGCACTCGCCAGAGGCATATCGGTACTATCTGGAGGGCGATGAGTATTTATTCAAGTT